>JBBSMF010000109.1:0-5345 GCA_038233295.1 Candidatus Limnocylindrales bacterium
CCGCGTCACCACGGCTGCATCGGCAGGATCTATCGGCGGCCCCGCTCCCGCGTTCGTCCTGACGGCACTATCGTCGGGGCCGCCACTTCTCTGCGTCCTGATGGATCTCCGAACCCTTGCGGCACCGTGGCCCTGCCAGCGCGACGAGATAACCTTCGGATCCTTGCTCAGCGGCTGGCGCAGGATGTGGCATCCGGCACGGATACCGGATTCCCGGTCGTTCAGCCGCGCCCCTTGATGCATCGGTGACGATAGTGCCGGCGGCGAGGCCGCCTACTTATGGCCGACCACGTCGCATCCCATCTTCTCGACGATCCGCAGGAGATGCGGCGCGCCCGACCCAGCCGCTGAGCCACGTCGCCGCAGCCTCGCGCTAGGGTTGGCCGATGCCCTCGCCGGACACCTCCGTTCCGACACGCGCGATCGTCCTGCGGGCGCTGCCCGCGGCCGTCGCGATCGGCGTCTTCGGGGCCCTCTACGGAGCCGCGGCACGACCACTGATCGGCCCCGAGATGACCATCGGGGCGTCGCTGGTGATCTTCTCCGGCGCGCTCCAGTTCGCCATCGTGGGACTTCTCACGGCGGGCGCAGCGGCCCCGGCATTGCTGCTCACCGCCGTGACCCTCAACCTGCGTCACATCGTCCTGGGCGCCGTCCTTCGGCCGCACATGAGCGACTCACGGCTGCGCCGGGCGGCCTTGGCCTGGTTCCTTCTGGACGAGACCTTCGGATTCGCCGCCACAGCAGCCACGGATCGGGGCCTTTCCGCCACGAAACGCGCCGACATCACGGAACGGACGCTGCTGGTCTCGGGCACTATCTGCTACGCCGCTTGGGTCGTCGGCACCGTGTTGGGCGTCTTGGGGGCCGGCCTGCCCGGTCTCGAGGGCTTCGCCTCGGCCGTTTTCCCGGTCCTCTTCATCGGCCTGGCGGCCCTGACCACGCGGTCGCGTTCGATCGCCGTACGTGCCCTCGCGGCCGCGGCCGTGACGGCGATCATCGCCACAACCTTCCCTGATGCCAGGGCGCTGGCCCCGGTGGTGGCCGGCGTCCTGGTGGCACTGCCACCCGGCGGCCAGGGTCCGACCACACCGACCCGCGAGACTGGGATCCGGTTCGACCCACCATGAATGAATGGCTTCTCATCGCCATCGGCCTCATCACCTACGCCAGCCGTGCCGCCGCGCTCGTATTCCTGCCTCGGCCGAGTCCCCGGATGGAGGACGTGCTGGCACGGATGCCGGCGCCGATCTTCGCCAGCCTGGCCGTCCTGACGCTCCTCGATGCCGACGGAGGACTAGCCGGCGGACCGGTGCTCGTGGCGGCTCTGGGGGGACTTGTCATGGCCCCGAAGCGCTCCTTGCCACTCTGCCTGGTGGGAGGCCTGATCGGGTACGTCGTGGGACAGGCACTCCTTTAGCGGGCCCTGGTCATATGCTTCTGGGGTGACGCTCTTCCGCCTCTCCGACCCGGGAGACCTGATCGACCCCATCGCCGTGGCCGCCTTCGATGGCTGGGTCGATGCGGGGTCCGCCGCGACCGCTGCTGCTGCGCGACTGGCGGAGGGATCGGACGTCATCGCGACCTTCGAGGGCGATCTCCTCTTCGACTACCGCGCCCGCCGGCCGACCCTGGAGATCGTCGATGGCCGGCCCAGCCTCCTGACATGGCCGGAGCTGACGCTGCGCCGGGTGCGCATCGCGGAGCGGGACCTGCTCGTCCTGGCTGGCCCGGAGCCGGACTACCGATGGCGCGAGCTGGCCAGCGACATGGTCGACCTGGCACATCGCCTGGGAGTGGTGGAGTGGATCAGCCTGGGCGCCATCCCCGCCGCCGTGCCGCACACCCGACCGATCCCCGTCATGGGTACCGAGTCGAGCCCAGGATCGCTGCGCGGGGGAGTCCAGCCGGGACCGGCCGGCGTGCTGCGGGTCCCTTCCGCGGCCAGCTCCGTCATCGATCATGCGATAGCCACCTCCGGCATCACGGCGGTGGGCTACTACGCGCAGGTGCCGCACTACGTCAGCGGGCCTTACCCGCCGGCTGCGGTGGCCCTGTTGCGAGCAGTCGGTCGTCACCTGGATACGGAGGTGACGAGCGGGTCGCTGGAAGAGGAGGCGCGCCAGTTGCGAAGCTCGCTGGACGCGGCCGCCGCCCTTGACGAGCAGACGCGGACCTACGTCGAGCGGCTGGAAGCGATGGCCGACGAGGCGCGGCTGCCATCGGGTGACGAGCTGATCTCCGATATCGAGAGGTTCCTGCGCGACCGCGGGACCGGCCCTCGGCAGCCCGATTGAGTCCCGGGCCCCACCCCTGACTCCACGCGGGTCTTCGGTGACTCGTTCGACCGGCTGCGACCGAACTGCAAGCTCGCCGGTAGTCGTCGCTGACCTGTCCGGCCGCCCGACGTGGCCGTCCGGCAGGACAGCCGCCGTAGACTGCCGGCCATGCGCATCGTCACAGCGACCCGCTACGTCACCCCGCTCCGCGAGGGCGGCTCGCTGCCCGCGCTCATGGAGGCCGATGACGACGGTCTCTACGTGGTCAAGTTCAGCGGCGCAGGTCAGGGGCCCAAGGCCCTGGTGGCGGAGCTGGTGGGTGGAGAGATCGGCAGGGCCCTGGGACTGCCGGTTCCGGAGATCGTGCTGGTCGAGGTCGACCCGGCGCTGGGCCGGGCGGAGCCCGATCCTGAGATCCGAGAGCTGCTCCAGCGCAGCTCGGGACTCAACGTGGGCCTCGACTTCCTACCTGGCTCGCTCGCCTTCGCGCCGGCCATGGACCCGAAGCCATCACCGCAGCTCGCCGCCGACGTGATCTGGTTCGACGCCCTGATCACCAACATCGACCGCAGCCCGAAGAACCCCAACATGCTCATCTGGCACGGGCGCCCCTGGCTGATCGACCATGGCGCAGCTCTCTACATCCAGCACACCTGGCGCGACGCAGCGGCACATGCCCGCCAGCCGTTCGAGCAGATCCGTGACCACGTCCTGCTGCCCTTCTCGGGCCTGCTCCAGGAGGCGGATGATCGGCTGGCATCCCTGCTCGACCCGAGCGGGCTGGCGGCCATCCTGGACCTCGTGCCTGAGGGCTGGCTATCCGAGCCGCGGCGACTCTACCTGGAGTATCTGGAGCGGCGACTCGCTGCGCCACGACCGTTCGTGGAGGAGGCCGATCGTGCCCGCCACGCCGCCTGATTCGGGCCGCTCGCCATTCCAGTACGCCATCGTGCGGGTAGTGCCCAGCATCGAGCGAGGCGAGGCCGTCAACGCCGGCATCATCCTCTTCTGCCGGCCGCGTCGGTATCTGCGGAGCCGGGTCGGGCTCGACGAGGCGGTGGTGAGCGCGCTGGCGCCGGGCTGGGACGCAGCCGGGGTGCGAGCCCACCTGGCGAGCATCCCGCGCATCTGTGACGGCGACGACTCGGAGGGTCCCATCGCTCGCCTGTCGCAGCCGGAGCGCTTCCATTGGCTGGTCGCGCCGAGCAGCACGATGGTCCAGCCGTCTGCCGTCCACACCGGCCTGACGGCGGATCCCGCGGGGACGTTGGACCACCTGTTCCGGACTTTGGTCGAGCGGTCGCTTGCCTGACAGCAGGCGGCAACATGGTACGTATGCTGGAACGCGATGCGTGCCAGTCGCCTGGTCGACGGCCATGCAGCAGCCCGACCCGGCCGGAGCGGGCTGGGTCCGGGTCGGGCTGCGGGTGGAGACGATCGAGACGGCCCTGGTTGACCTGTTGCGTCTGGGTCGCAGGGCCGGAGGTGCTCGTTCCGGCGACGCCGCGCGAGGCCGTGCTCGATGAGGCACGCGCGCTGCTGCTGGGCTACGGGATCGGCCCCGAAGGGCGGCCACCCCATCTGGCGCGAACAGCCCAGGGCGTTACCCTCCTTCGGTGACTCCCGATCTCGAGGCTGGCGTACGCATCGCCTGGTCGGCCGATGGCTTCGAGTTCATCCACGTCCAGGCTCGGTGGCGATCCCGAGAGGAGCTCGACCGCTTCGCGCGTGGCGTGGCCGACGTGGCGCTCTTCAACCGCACCCTGCCCGAGCTGCGTACGGCGCTGCGCGGCGAGTTCCCGGGGCTGTTCGAGCTGGAGACGGCGGGCAACGATGGCCGCGGAGCACGGGTCATCGTCCGGTTCCATCCGCCGCCTGGCGAGCCCAACCCAGACCCCTACGTCTGACCGCGCCATCCGATCAGGAGCGGGAGACGAAACCTGGTCATGACCTTGGATGCGGACCAGCGCAGGCGACTCGTCACCATCGTGGCCTTCGCCATCACCGTGAGCATCAATGCCGCGGCGGTGCTCCTGCCGCTCAACGGATCCAGCACGGCCGAGATCTCGGCGCGCTTCCCTGCCCTGGTCATCCCCGCGAACTACGTGTTCTCCATCTGGAGCGTCATCTACCTGGCGCTGCTCGGCTTCACGGTGTTCCAGGCGACTCCAGGTCGGCGACGCGACGCCCGCCTGCGGCGCATCGGGTATCTGCCCGCCCTCACCGGCCTGCTGAACGCCGCCTGGGTCGTGGTTTGGCATTACGAGCTCTTCGCCCTGACCGTTCCGGTGATGGCTGCCCTCCTGGTCAGCCTCGTGCTCATCTACCGACGCCTGGACATCGGTCGCCGGCCAGTCGCTTTCATCGAGCGGATCCTTATCGATCTGCCCTGGAGCCTCTACCTCGGTTGGATCACCGTGGCCACCATCGCCAACGTGACCCAGACGCTGGTGTGGCTCGGCTTCCGCGGCGGTCCGATCGCGGAAGAGGCGTGGGCCGTGGCAGTCCTCGCTCTCGGCGTGATCATCGCCGGACGGATCGTCATACGACATCACGACCTGGCCTACGCCGCGGTCATCATCTGGGCATACGCGGGGATCGCCGTGAACCAGGCCGGCACGCCCGTCGTCGTGGTAACGGCGCTGAGCGGCGCCGCCGCGGTCGCGCTGCTGGCTGCGGCCAGCCACTTCCGTCCGCCGCCTGGGCACGGGACCAGCTCCGTCACGGCCGCCTGAAGGGCGTGGTCACGGCGATGGCGCCGGCCCTCAAGGTCCGCCGCCATCGTGTCCGGCGCTCGGCGTGTGTCGAGCTTACGGTCCCGGCTAGCTGGGCTTCGCCGAGGACAGGTGCTTGATGGTCATATCGCCGACATCATCGCCGCGGAAGTAGTTGCGATCGACACAGCCGCTGACGCCCCGGACGCGGCCACACTTCGTCCACTGCCAGAACTTCCAGCCGTTGCCGTTCCAACGCGCGGCGGGCACGGTCGGGCTGGAGGTCCCGTAGTGCGCCACCCACAGGGTCTTGAACCCGGCCCGGGCGATGGCCCTGGTGTTGCCGGCTTGA
>JBBSMF010000110.1:0-5313 GCA_038233295.1 Candidatus Limnocylindrales bacterium
TAGTGGTGGTATGGGACGGAGGGCTCGCAACGGACGGAGGGCTCGCAACGGACGGAGGGCTCGCAACGGACGGAGGACTCGCATGGTGGAGGACTCGCAACGGACGGAGGACTCGCATGGGACGGCCCACTCGCGGCAGGTGGTCGCGGAGCAGCAGGCGCGCGAGGTGACCGACGAGCTGCGCCCAGAGCGTCCGTCCGACCTCGGCCAGCGCCTCGCTCAGGGCGCGTTGCGGGGAACCGACCTCGGCGTGCTCGGCACGCAGGGTGATGATGACCGGGAAGGTAGATCCCACGACGACCCCCTCCAGGTGCTGGTTGCTGAACACCTCCAGCGTATGGACGGGGCTCACCTCGTGTGGGGCTCGGCCGCACAGACGTTGGGATGCTTACGGCGCGGCCAGCCGCCCTTGACCCTCTTCCCGCCATCCGTCTAGACTCCCGCCGCGAATGTGAAGGGTCGAGGTAGCCTGTCTCGTCCCGGAAGCCAAGAGCAAACCAGGGGTCGGGAGCGACCTCGTCGGAACTGGACATGCCTGGCAGGAATGGGGGATAGCCTGAGCCTGCGATCGCTGGCTGGCTGACCCCACGACCGAGGGATACATCGGATCCTGCGCCGTATCACTATCTGAACGGGGTCTCGTCATCGACCCGACCTACTTCACGTTTCTGCGAGGGAGCACGCTTTGGATGCCATCACGGCCGAGGGCCTTGTCAAGATCTACAAGTCCCGCAAGAGCGAGGTGCGGGCCCTCGATGGGGTCGATCTCACGGTCGCTGAGGGAAGCGTGCTGGGGCTGTTGGGCCCCAACGGTGCGGGTAAGACCACCACGGTCCGGATACTCGCCACGCTCCTCCGTCCAGACGCCGGCCGAGCCACCGTGGCCGGCTTCGACGTGGTCCGCCAGGCCCAGGAGCTGCGGCGGGTGATCGGGCTGTCCGGGCAGTACGCAGCCGTAGACGAGAATCTGACCGCCCGCGAGAACCTCTGGTTGTTCGGTCGCCTGTATCAGCTGCCTTCGACCGAGGCGCGCAAGCGAGCCGACGAGCTGCTCGAGCAGTTCGACCTCGTGGAGGCGGCCGATCGCACGGTGAAGACCTACTCAGGTGGAATGCGACGCCGGCTGGACCTGGGCAGTGCCCTGATCGGGCGCCCGCGGCTGTTGTTCCTGGATGAGCCCACGACAGGCCTCGACCCCCGCGGCCGCATCGATATGTGGGAGGTCATCCGCGGACTGGTCCGCGAGGGCACCACGCTCCTGTTGACTACCCAGTACCTCGAGGAGGCCGACGCGCTGGCCGACAGCATCGCGGTCGTCGACCATGGCAAGATCATCGCCCGTGGAACGGCGGATGAGCTCAAGGCACAGGTCGGCGGCGAGCGCATAGAGGTCATCGTTCGTGAGCGCGGCGACATCACCCCGGCGGTGGAGCTCGTGTCGGCGGGAGCGAACGGCGAAGTGACCGTGGACGAGCACGCCCGGCGTTTGACGGTACCTTCCAACGGCGGGACACAGCGACTGGTGGAGATCCTGCGTGACCTCGATGGGGCGGGGATCGCCATCGATGACATCGGCCTGCGCCGGCCCACCCTGGACGACGTGTTCCTCTCTCTCACCGGCCACGCCGCAGAACCCGGCACGGAGTTGTCCGAGGACGCGGCCGCCACCGGATCCGAAACACGGAGGGTCGCATGACGACGATGGAACGTTCCCGGCCCACCTCTGGCGGTGGCGGGGTCCGGCAGGCATTTAGAGACAGCCTCATCGTCTCGTGGCGAAACCTGAAGCGGATCCCGCGGATCCCGGAGCTGGCCATCTTCGCCATCCTCCAGTCGATCATGTTCGTGCTGCTCTTCGCGTTCGTCTTCGGCGGCGCCATCCCGCTGCCCGGCTACGAAGGCCAGGCGGGCGCCTACCGCGAGTTCCTGATGCCCGGCATCTTCGCGCAGACCATCGCCTTCGCCGCGGCGACGACCACCATCGGCATGACGGAGGACATCAACAAGGGCATCATCGACCGCTTCCGGTCGCTGCCCCTGGCCCGCTCCGCCGTGCTCACTGGCCGGACATTCTCGGACGTCGTCTACAACGGCGGCATCCTCATCGTGCTGATGCTCTCCGGCCTGGCGGTCGGTTGGACCGTTCGTACAGGGATCCCGGAGTTTCTGGCAGGAGTCGGCCTGCTGCTGCTCTTCGCCTACGCCATGTCCTGGATCGGCGTGTGGCTGGGCACGGTGGTGCCCACGGTGGAGGTGGCTCAGCAGGTCGCCTTCACGACCATCTTTCCCCTTACCTTCGTCTCCAACGTCTTCGTTCCGCCGGGCACGCTTCCCGACTGGCTCCAGCCCTTCGCGGAATGGAACCCGGTGAGCACGCTCACGGCTGCGACGCGCGAGCTCTGGGGAAACCCCAACCCGTTCGCCTCGGCTGGCTTTCCCGCCGAGCAACCTGCCTTGGTCACGCTCATGTGGATCGCTGCCGTCCTCGCCGTGTTCGGACCGCTGGGGGTTCGCCGCTACCAGAACATGAGCCGCTGACCGCGAAGCCGCTGAGCCGCCGGCCCCAGGGCGGGACGCCACGGGCGGACGACGGGACGGCGCCGCCCCACCGCCGTATCATCGGGACCGATGAGCGACCGGACGCCGGACCACGTCCAGGAGCCGCAAGCCTGTCCCTTCGTCGCCCTGAACGACGACCGGGACCGGCGCCTCGATGTCCCCGACGATCGGCATCGCTGCTACGCCGAGCCGCAGCCCCGGCCGCGATCGATCGCCCACCAGGACGCGTACTGCCTGGCTCCTTCCTTCTCGGCGTGTCCCATCTTCCTGGACTGGGCCGCCCGGGCGGCGGCGGACCCCATCGCCACGCGCCGCGCCGCCCCCGCCGCCGCGCAGCCGGCGCGAACGACCGAGTCCCAGCCCTTCCCGCGGCCCACCGATCCTGCGGCGCGTGGCTGGGCAGCGCCGCCGCCCTGGACGGCCGAGCAGCTGGGGGCGTTCGATGAACCAGCCGACCCGCCCGATCGCGACCTTGGCCTGGGCAGCGACGAGCCGGCGATGGATCAGGCGATGGATCAGGCGATGGATGTGGATGCGGCCGAGCAGCCCACCGCGCCCATCCCGCCGGCCGCACCCTCCTTCCTGGCGGGGCGCTCACGCATCAGCCAACCGGTGGGCAGCCGTCCAGCCTCCTTCACAGCGGGCGAGGTTCCCGATCCGGCCGCCCTGCCCCCGCGGGCATCGCCCGGTCCGTCCCGACTCGCCCGCCAGGCGCGGCCAGCGCCGCCACGTCGCCCGCAGGATGCGCCCGAGTGGAGCCAGCCACGACGGCACGAGGCATATCCCACGCTCACCACGCGGATGAGGCTCAGCGGCACACCTCCGATCGCTGTAGCCGCTGTGGGCCTGGCGCTGGCTGCACTCATGCTGTACTTCTTGCCAGGATTCCTGGCCGGTGGCGACCCGGCTGATCCGACGGCTCGACCTTCGCAGGTTGCCGCGTCCACCCCGACCCCCACGCCCAGCCCGTCGCCGGAGCCGACGCCGCAGGTCTACACCGTGGCCGGCGGAGACAACATGCTTCGCATCGCTCGCATGTTCGGACTGACCGTGGAGCAGATCGCCTGCTTCAACGACATCGAGGACGTGAACCGGCTCCAGATCGGCCAGGAGCTCATGATCCCCGAGGACGATTTCGAGTGTCCGGGAGGTCCGAGCCCTTCGCCAGGGGAGGGAACGAGCGAAGCGCGGGGCGATGGGGAGAGCGAGGCACCCTGATCGCTATTGTCGTCCGGGGCCTATCTGGGGGCGAGGTTGATCGCCGTGATGCGGCCGGCCTCCACGCGAAAGGTCGCATCCAGGTGCTGTGATGGGGCGCCGGGCCGCAGCACGAGCAGGTCGGCCTCGTAGGTGTTGCCCGTCTCGCGCACCTCCCCGGGGATCATCCGCAGCCCGGTATCGGCACGCAGGAACCAGCCGCCTACCTGCTCCACCCCGCGCATCGTGCGGACGTTACCCAGGACATGGATGCGCATCTCGGTACGCTCATCCATCAGCTCCACGGCCGCCTTGCGGTCGCCGTCGTTGAGCTTCTCGAAGAAGGTCTCCATCGTCTCGGCAGCACCCATAGCCGGGAGTCTAGCGCGAGTGCGGCTCGACGGACCCTGACGATTCCTGGGTGCCGCGAACGGCTTGGAGCGTGTAGCTCGCAGCCAGACGCTCAGGGCGATCGCGCAGCTGCCACTCGCCGAGACCCACCTGTTCCATCGAGTCACCGAACGGGTTCCAGGGGACGTAGGTGTGCGCCTCGGACGACGAGATGCTCAGTCCCGCCTTGGTCACTGCCGTGAGGATCTCACCGATGCCGTGGTTGAACTGCACCGTCCCGGACGCAGCCAGATCGACCGGCGTCCCGACTAAAGCCGGATGCCTAGAAGCCGCCGCCCGAACCGCCGCCTCCGCCGCCACTGCTGCCGCCGCTGAAGCCGCCGGAGCCGCCGGAGCCGGACCCCGACGATGAGGGCGAGTTGCCGATGGTGCCGATGGCCGACATCATGCCGCCGAGATCAGGCACCGCGGAGGCCGACATGAGCCCCGGCGCCACACCGCTGAAGCCACCTTGCCCGCCGGGGCTCGGATCGCTGCTGGTGCCGTACCAAGCGGGCGCCCAGACCGAGCCGCTCGTCGCTCGGCCATCCCTGACGTCCTCGACGCTCCGCTCCAGCACATTCTGCAGGTCGTCCTGGAGCCCCAGCGCCACCGACCAGACGGCTGCCTGGTCAGGGGTCTCCAGCCAGGGCAGTCGGGCCTCTACCACCACCTGGTCCATGGAGCGTGCCTGCTCCATGGTCTTGTGCAGCGTGCGCTTGTACGCGGCGAGCATGGCGAAGAGCATCGCGCCGGGCATCGTCCGAGCGGGCATCACGCGCGCCAGGATGAGGATGATGATGCCCGCCGCTCCGACCGCTACGGCCACCAGCAGGATGCCCGAGGAGGGCAGCATGAAGCCCGCCACGCCCAGCAGGAACCCGGCTACCAGGGTGGCGCCGCCACGGTAGCTCCAGCGCTTGGTGGACTTGCTGGGGGCCTCCCGGAACCAGTCCTGACGGGCGACGTGGGCCTCGAGCCGGCTGTCGAAGGTATCGACGGACTTGCCGAACTCCAGGAGGTCGTCGGGATCCATGTAACCGTCCGGTGCTCTGCCGCCGATCGCTTGGAGGCGCTTCAGCGCGTAGTCCTCCGCCTTGGAGGTCGGAAGCTTGCGGCGGTTGCGGATCAGCTGCGGATCGTCCGTGCCCGGTTCGAGTAGTTGGA
>JBBSMF010000111.1:0-5297 GCA_038233295.1 Candidatus Limnocylindrales bacterium
CGGTTGCGTAGCGCGAATATTCGGGCAGTTGCTCGCGACTGGCCGACTGGATGGCCAGGAAGCGGACCGAGCGGCGCAGCTCCGGCTTGCGCAGGAGCAACGCCTCGAAGGCGAGGAAGCCGCGCAACGCGTTCTTGGAGGGCTCCAGACGGTCCACCCGCACGATGAGCCGCGGACCCCCGGCCCGCTCCCGTCGCGCCTCCAGGGTGGCGCGCTCCTGTGCCACCTGGCGCCCCGCCGCGAACGCCGCGAGCGCCCTCGGATCGAGCGAGATGGGATACGACCGGATCCAGATCGTGCGGCCACGCCAGCGCACATGGCGACCGTCCGGGTCGACCCGCGCATCACGCACGAAGGCGTCGGCAGTGAGCAGGAAGTTGGTGGCATAGCGGTCTGTCTGGAAGCCCAGGATGTCGTTGGCCAACAGGCCCTCGCAGATGGAGCGGCGCAGCGCCTGGGGGAGCACCTGCCAAGCTTCCACGGAAGGCCAGGGGATGTGGTTGAAGTGCAGCAGCAGGGCATCCGGCCGCGCTGCGCGAACCGCCGCTGCGGCCAGGTAGAGGTGGTAGTCCTGTAGCAGCACCACAGGCCGTGTTCCGGTTCTGGTGACCGTGGCGGCGGCCTTGCCCAGCTCCTCGTTGACCACCTGGTAGCCGTCCCGCCAGGCATCGATCAGCCGATCATCCACCCGCGGCTCATAGGGCAACTGATAGAGCTGATGCTGGAGGAACCAGAGGAAGGGGTTGGAGACCATGGTGTAGTGGGCGCGGAAGGCGTCGTCGCTCACGTCGACCAGGCGAAGCTCCAGGTCCTGGTCGGGCAGCTCGGCGGCGATGACCTCTCGCAGGGCGGCACTGGCCCCGGGCCCTTCGGACAGGACCTGGCGGGCGGCCCGGTCCGCGGCGTCCATGGCGGCGCTGACCCACGTCACCGGCGCCAGTCGGCCGACTTCGGCGAGGGCGGTCACCAGGCCCCCTGAGCCACGCTTGGCCCGCCAGGCCCCGGCACGAGTCCGCTCGAACGTGAGCGGACCGCGATTGGAGACCACCACCAGCCGCTGGCCGGGCTCCAGGAGCCGCTCCAGATGGTCGCGCAGCGACTGTGCCCGACCAGGAGGCGCGGCCATGCTCACGTCGGTTCGAGACTCACAGCAGAGCCTGCGCGGCCTCCCGCGCCATGTCGATGAGGACCGTCGTGACTGGTGGTACCAGGCCGATGACGATGGTCAGCGCCGCCGCGATGATCAGGCCGGCGCGGGTGAAGCCGCCCACCTGGATCGATCGGGCGCCTTCCGGCGCATCGCGCATGTACATGTAGACCACGACCCGCAGGTAGTAGAACGCGGCCACCGCTGCGTTCAGCATCATCAGCACGGCCAGCCAGGTGACCCAGCCACCGGCCTCCACGGCGGCCAGGATGACGTAGGCCTTGGCGAAGAACCCGGCCAGCGGCGGGATGCCGGTCAGCGACAGCAGGAAGAGCACCATCGCCAGGCCTAGCAGCGGCGCGCGTCGGCCCAGGCCGGCGAAGCTGGAGATCTGACTGGTCACGCCCGGCCGGCGCTGGAGCGCAGCCACACAGGCGAAGGCCCCCAGGTTCATGAAGGTGTAGGCGGCCGAGTAGAAGAGCAGCGCCTCGAGGCCCTGCGTCTCGGCGCGGGAGCCCACCGGCGCGGCGGCGAAGGCGGCCAGACCCACCATGATGTAGCCGGTGTGCGCGATGGAGCTATAGCCCAGCATCCGCTTGATGTTGTCCTGCGTGATGGCCACCAGGTTGCCCAGCGTCATGGTCACCGCGGCCAGCAGGAAGATGAACGGCAGCCAATCGATCTTGAGCGGACCCAGTGCCTCCACGAAGAGACGCAGGATGAGCGCGAAGGCAGCGATCTTGGGTCCCACCGAGAGGTAGCCGGTCACGGGCGTGGGCGATCCCTGGTACGCGTCGGGCGTCCAGTAGTGGAAGGGCACCGCGGCGATCTTGAAGGCCACGCCCGTGGTCAACAGCGCGAAACCCATGGCCAGCCCCGGGGCCAGGGGGGCCTCCCCCGCAGCGATGCCCGTCAGGACCAGCGCGATCTGGCCCACGTCCGTCGAGCCCGTATAGCCCAGCACCAGGGCCAGCCCGAACAGGAGGATGGCGCTGGAGAAGCTGCCCAGCAGGAAGTACTTGATGGCGCCCTCGGTGGAGAGGCCATCCCGCTTGGCGTAGCCCGCCAGCATGTAGCCCGGCAGGACCAGCAGCTCCAGTCCGATGAAGATGATCAGCAGGTCGCGCGCGCCGCCCAGGAGCATCGCGCCGCTGATGGCGAAGAGCAGGATGGCGCTGAACTCGGCCATGGGCAGGCCCCGCGGCTTCAGGTAATCCACGGCGAAGAGCAGGCTCAGGATGGCGATGGACACGAACAGCAGGTCCAGGAACATGGTCAGCTGATCACGGACGTACACGCCCCCCACCAGAGGCAGCCCCTCCGCCGGCAGCAGCCCCATCCCGCCGGGTAACGGGCCCACTAGTCCGATGGCCACCATGGTCAGCGCCAGACCGCCGAGGGCGACGATGCTGACCACGTTGTCGCGGCCGGGCACGACCATGTCCACGACGATCACCGCGATGGCCAGCCCGATGACCATGAGCAGTGGCAGCGCGGCCAGGATCTCGTCCTGGCTCACGGCCGGTGTCCGATCACGGCGCCGAACCCAGCGCGGGCGCTGCGCCGAGCTGCGCCAGGACCTCCGCCACCGGCATCTGGATCAGGTCCAGGAGGATGCCCGGCGCGACGCCGAAGATGACCGTCAGCGCCACCAGCGGTGTGAGCGTCAGCAGCTCGATGCGCGTCATGTCCGTGAGGTGGTGGCCCAGACCCTTCAGGAAGTCGGACACCTCGCCGAAGACCATGCGCTGGTACATGAACATCATGTACGCCGCCGCGAGGATCATCACCGTGGTGGCCACGGCCGCCGGGATGGGGGAGTAGGCGAACGTGCCCAGGAAGACCAGGAACTCGCCCACGAAGCCGGACAGGCCGGGCAGGCCCAGCGAGGCCAGCATGAAGAAGCCGAAGATCGCGGCATATACCGGTGTGGGTGCCGCCAGACCGCCCATCTTGTCGATGGTCCGGTCATGCGTCCGCTCGTAGATGACGCCCACGCACAGGAACAGCGCGCCGGTGATGAGGCCGTGGCTGACCATCTGGAGGATGGCACCCTCCAGGCCCTGCGGCTGGAAGATGAAGATGCCCAGCGTCACGAAGCCCATGTGGCTCACCGAGCTGTAGGCCACCAGCTTCTTCAGGTCGGGCTGCACCAACGCCACGATCGCGCCGTAGACGATGGCGATGAGCGAGAGCACGATGATGGCCGGCGCCCACTGCTGCGCGGCGTCCGGGTAGAGGGGTAATGAGAAGCGGATGAACCCGTAGCCACCCAGCTTCAGCATGATGGCGGCCAGGATCACGGAGCCAGCAGTGGGCGCCTCCACGTGGGCATCGGGCAGCCAGGTGTGGAAGGGGAACATGGGCACCTTGATGGCGAAGGCCAGGAAGAAGGCCCCGAAAGCCAGGACCTGGAGGGTCGGGTCGAAGCCGAAGCCACGCAGCTGCTCGAAGTCGAAGGCGCCCGCCCACGAGCCGGTGGCGGCCTGATAGGCGAAGGCCGTGGCCAGGATGGCCACCAGCATGAGCAGCGACCCGACCAGCGTGTAGAGCACGAACTTGAGCGTGGCGTAGATGCGGTTGGCGCCACCCCAGATGCCGATGATCAGGTACATCGGCACCAGCACGATCTCCCAGAAGATGTAGAAGAGGAAAAGGTCCAGGGCCAGGAAGACGCCGATCATGCCCACCTCGAGCACGAGGAAGGCGATCATGTACTCCTTGAGGCGTGTCTTGATGGGCCCGAAGGAGGCCAGCAGGCTGATGGCCGTCAGCGTCGTGGTGAGGACCACCAGCAGCAGCGACAGCCCGTCCATGCCGAGCTTGTACTGGATGCCGAAAGAGGGGATCCAGTCGGCCGTCTCGACGTACTGAAAGCCGGGTCGCGTGGCGCTGAAGGCGGCCGCCGCCAGCAGGGAGAGGGCCAGCGTGACCAGGGCCGTGCCCAGTGCCAGCCCGCGCACCAGATCGGCGCGGTCACGCGGCACGAGGGCGATGAGCAGGGCACCGATGAGCGGCGTGAAGACGATCGCGCTCAGGATGGGCATCCCGCCGAGGTCCATCAGCGCGCCACCACGAGATACCCGATGGACATCAGCAGCAGGCCACCGGCGATGCCCAGGGCGTAGTTCTGGACCCGGCCGGTCTGGATCTGGCGCAGCCCGCGACCGCTCGACTGGGTCGCGGCGGCCACGCCGTTGACGGCACCGTCGATGACGTGCGCGTCGAACCACCACAGACCGCGGGCCACCAGGCCGCCGATCCGCACGAAGAGCAGGTCGTTCAGCTCATCGAAGTACCACTTGTTCCGCGAGATGCGGTAGGGGATGCGCAGCCGCTCGGTGAGTGACCGGACCGTCTGGGTGCGGGGCGCCATCCTGAAGAAGCCGAACAGCCGCCAGCCGGCAAGCATGCCGATGACCGCCACGGCCACGCTGACGCCCAGCAGGATGCCGTCCAGGCCGAATAGCGTGTACGGCTCGTGGGGCAGCGCCAGCGTCTCCTCCGCGCCGTGGAAGACCGGCTCGAGCAGGGTGTGGATGGGGCCGCTCTCCGGCGGGAAGCCGAGCAGGATGCCGATGAAGATCGAGGGGATGGCCAGCAGGATCAGCGGCCCGGTCATGGACGGCGGTGACTCATGGATCTTGGGCTCCACGTGGGGATCCACGTTGCTCGGCCCGTAGAAGGTCTTGCCCATCAACCGGAACATGTAGAACGCGGTCAGCAGCGAGACGCCCACGCCGATGGCCCAGACCCAGGGGAAACCGAACTTGAACGACTCGGCCAGGAGCTCATCCTTGCTCCAGAAGCCGGCCAGCGGCGGGATGCCCGCGATGGCCAGGGATCCCACCAGCATGGTGATGTGCGTGACGCGGATCTTCCGCCGCAGCCCGCCCATGCGGTCCATGTCCTGCTCCTCGTGCACGGCGTGGATGACCGACCCAGAGCCCAGGAACAACAAACCCTTGAAGAAGCCATGCGTCACCAAGTGGAAGATGGCCGGGATGAAGGCACCGGTGCCCAGCGCCGCGAACATGTAGCCCAGCTGGCTCAGGGTGGAGTACGCCAGCACGCGCTTGATATCGGTCTGCGTCAGGGCGATGGTGGCGGCCATGAGGCAGGTGAAGATGCCCACCGCGGCCACCACGAC
>JBBSMF010000112.1:0-5287 GCA_038233295.1 Candidatus Limnocylindrales bacterium
CAGGTTGGTCGCGGCGCCGAAGATCGAGCCAGCACCAAAGGCCGCCAGGACCATCAGCAGCACCAGGAAAAGCGCCCAGACGAGAAAGCCGTTGAGCATGCTGCGCCCGTTATCCGAGAGATTGGCCGACCACGAGGACACGAAGCCACCGATGAAGAAGGCGATCAGCGCGATCAGCCCCGTGGCGATGCCGGCCACCATCGCGACATCTCCCTCGTCCGTCCCGGGGGCCGCCTGGAGTCCGACCGCGATAGCGGCCAGTGTCATCAGGACGAACAGCCCCAACGCGGTAAGCAGCCCAGCCCAGATGGGTCCCCACTTGAGCTGGGTCCTGTCGGGGACGGTGCCCGTGTTCCAGTAGTCGTCCGCTGCCACCAAGCTGCCGCCGCCCCGCGGCGGTGCCGATTCGGTGTCATGCGGGACATGTTCGTGCGCAACGCCTTCCTGCGCGATGGGTTGGTTATCCATAGCTCCTCCTCTGTCTTGCATCTTCGCCGTGTCCCCCGCCGCTACAGCAAGCGCAGGATGAGGATGATCACGATTATCACCACGAGCAGGCCGATGAGACCCATGTACGCCTCCGAATGGGGTTTCCGATGGGCGCGGCAAACGCCCTTGCCCCCAGGAGACTGAGGGAAGAGGGGTTTCAGAAGGGCAACAAAGGACAGGCTCGGGTTACGCGCCCGACAGAGAGACGGTCAGGGCTGCGCGCTGGACGGTGGGAGAGCCGCGGGTGCCGCACGGTGAGAGCGAAGGTGGAGGAGAAGGTCGAGGGCCGTCTTCAGCACGGTGAGCAGAACGAGCAGCACGATTGGCTGGCCGAGCGCCGCGACCAGGATGCCACCCAGGATGATCGTCAGATGAAGCACCACCACGCGGCCATACGGGCGTGCCATCTGTGACATGACCGATACGTGCCGGTATTCCCGCCGGCCGAGGAAATTCAGGTAGAACGAGATGGCGTGGCTGACGGTCAAGGCGAGTGCCGCAAGGAGCATCCCTTCGACCGAGATGGCCGTAGCCGAGATCCGTCCACCGGCTACATCTCCGCCGAGCGGTCCGTCCAGGCTGAACAGGGAGAAGAGCCCCGCGAAGAGCGGCAGCAGGAAGACGAAGACCCCGTGGACGACCCAGAACAGGCCGTAATGGAAGGCAAAGAAGGGGATCGCACAACCCTTGCCCGCGCTCGTATCCGCTCCGAGGGACCCGCGGAACGTGATGCCGCCTCCTCGAGTCGAATCGCCCGGACCTTCCGCACGGGCCATCTTCAGGATGTTGAACAGGCCGATCACGCCGCTCTCGATCCAGTACAACACAAGCAGCGTCAGGATGTCCCAACCCAGGAACAGCACGCCGAAGAGCGGGACGGCGTTGGCGACGACCAGCGTCAGCACCGCGATGCCCGAAGATCGGGACAGGGCGTCCAGCCGCCTCAGCAGGGAGAGCACGGGGCGAAGGGTAGCCGTCCCCGCGCAGGGTACGATTCCGCCGATCCGCCGCGCACACGACCCGATCATCCATGCATCTGCTCGTTTTGGAGGTCCCGACATGTCCACGCCCACCGTCGCCGGCTCGGTCCGGGAGTTGCTCGACCTGTTGGGCGGCATCTGCCGGCTCGACGGTGATCGGCTGGTGGTGGAGGACGCGGCGGCTCTCCACGACCGGGGGATCCACGACCTGGCCTGGAGCGCGACCTTCAGCGCGGACGGCGCGACCGTGGAGGCGGCCCGCTGGCTCATCTGGGAGGCGTCCCAGTCTCTCGGGTCGCCTTCGGCCAGCATCCACGAGCTCTACATGGCGCGGGGCAGGGGAGAGGTGTCGGGGTTCACCGTGCCCGCCGTCAACCTGCGCACGCAGGTCTTCGACATGGCCGCGGCCATGTGTCGGGCGGCCCAGGCCATCGACGCGGGGACCGTCGTCTTCGAGCTCGCGCGCAGCGAGCAGGAATATACCTTCCAGCGGCCCGGCGAGTACATCACCAGCGTCCTGGCCGGCTGTATAGCGGCCCGCTGGGATGGCCCCGTATTCGTGCAGGGCGACCACTACCAATTCAACGCCAAGAAGTACGCGGCCGATCCCGAGGGCACCACGGGCGCCATCCGCAAGCTGACCAGCGATGCCCTGCGCGTGGGCTACGGCAACATCGACATCGACTCATCGACCCTGGTCGACCTGTCTCTTGCCACCGTGGACGAGCAGCAGGGCGAGAACTACCGACGCGCGGCTGAGATCGCGGCGCTCATCCGGGACGAGGAGCCTGACTCGACGTCCGTCAGCGTGGGTGGGGAGATCGGTGAGGTCGGCAAGCAGAACTCCACGGAGGAGGAGCTGCGCGCCTATCTGGACGGCTTTCGGCGCGAGCTGGACCGGCTGGCCGGTGCAGGGGCCGTGGGGCTGTCCAAGGTGAGCGTCCAGACGGGAACGTCGCACGGCGGCGTGCCACTGCCCGGGGGAGGTGTAGCCGAGGTCAAGCTGGACTTCGGGACGCTGGAGCGGCTTTCCGCCGTCTGTCGCGAGTACGGCCTGGCCGGTGCGGTCCAGCACGGCGCCTCGACGCTGCCGGATGAGCTGTTCGACCGGTTCCCGCGGGTGGAGACGGCCGAGATCCACCTGGCGACCGGCTTCCAGAACCTGCTCTACGACCACCCGGCCTTCCCTGGCGCATTGCATGACGAGGTGGAGGGCTGGTGTCGGACGAATACCGCCGACGAGCGCAAGGATGGCGAGAGCGAGGACGTCTTCCTCTACAAGACGCGCAAGAAGGCACTGGGCCCCTTCAAGCGCGAGCTCTGGGACCTGGCCGAGAAGGACGAGATCATGGCGGCGCAGGAGGCGAAGTTCCGCTTCCTGTTCGAGCAGCTGGGGGTCGCCGGGAACCGGGCCATGGTCGAGCGGTACATCACCGTGGTGCGGGACTCCCGGCCCGTGCCCGAGGTGCTGCGTACGGCGGCCGCGCGGTAGCTCGGCCGTCACGCTGGTTCGGGGTTCTGAGGCCCTTGGACCGAGTGATTCCAGCCAGGCTGGCATATCGGCGGCAACGAGGGCACAAGGCCCTGGAGTGGGCTCCGGGCAGGCTGCGGTGGAGTCCGGGAGCGTCATCGGGAGCGTGGGCGAACCTCGGCACCGGTCCTGACCGACCTGGGCATCGGTCATGACGGACCTTGTGAGTCGCTCCCGATGCTCTTACGGCTCGGGAGAGCCCGATATGCCAGCCACACTGGAATCGTCGGCCATACCGGTTCTCAGCCAGACAGCAGGTTGCCGTCTGGCCATCATGGCGGGCCGATCGTGCACGGAGTACGCTGACGGATGACCCATGCCGGTCGGCTGAGTACCAAGGGCTGACCTTGGGGCCGCCGGCGAGGGGATAAGCTGCTCTGGATGAGCCACAGGCTGAGCCGCACCAAGATGAGCCAGACGCAGTGATGAGCCGCACCTCTGTCTTACCAGCCCTGGCGCTGGCGGTCGCCCTCACATCGCTGCCCTCAGCGGGCGGATCGGCCACGCCCCGCCCGGAGACGGGCACGCTCGATCCCGTGCTCGCGGCGCAGCTGCAGTCCGCCGTGGACGGCGCTCGCAGCGCCGGACCGATCCCGGGCATCTCGGCGTCCGTACAGCTCGAGGACGGGACCCGTTGGGAAGGCGTGGCCGGCGTGGGTGAGCGCGGGACCTCGAAGTGGCCCGTGCAGGTTCGCACCCCATTCGTCGTCGCCAGCATCACCAAGACTTTCGTCGCGGCGGCCATCCTTCAGCTCGCTGAAGAGGGCGTGCTGTCGGTCGACGACCCGTTGCGACGTTGGTTGCCGGAGCATCCGCGCGGCGCCACCGTGACCCTGCGACACCTGTTGGGACACACCAGCGGGGAGGCCAACTACTTCACGCATCCCGACTACGAGCGGCTGGTCTTCGGCCGGCCGACGCATCACTGGACCAGTGCCGAGATCCTGGCCCTTGTCGGCGAACCCCGCTTCTCGCCGGGCACGGACTGGGAGTACTCCAACACGAACTACGTGCTGCTGGGCCTCGTGCTCCAGGCGGCCACCGGCGACACCGTGTCGGGCGTCATCCGCGACCGATTCCTGGATCCTCTGGGCCTCGGAGACACCTCCTTCCAGGGCGAGGAGGCGGCCACGAGCGTGCCCGCGCAGGCGTACCTGCGCCGAAACGGCGAGTGGATCGGCTTCGATGACGGGACGGCCTTGCGGCCACATACCTCTGCCGCCACCGTGGCCTGGTCGGCCGGCGCGATGATCTCCAGCGCGCGCGATCTGGCCACCTGGGCCCGGGCCCTGTACGGCGGTCGCGTCCTCTCGGCCGAGTCCCTGGCAGCGATGGTCGCGTTCGGCGACGACGATTACGGGCTGGGCGCCAAGACCTACCTGATGGGCGGCCGCACGGCCTGGGGTCACGGCGGTTCGCTGCGCGGTGCCGAAGCGACGATGCGCTATGTGCCCTCGCTGGACGCCGCGGTCGTCGTGCTCTGGAACCGGGGCGGCAAGGAGTCGGCTGACCTGGCGCGCGAGCTCGCGGCGATCACCTTCCAGGCTCTCTACCCGGACACGACCGCGCCGCGGGTAGATGCGGCCGGCTTCGCGCTTCGAGAAGGGGCCATGCTGGATGGCCGGCTGGTTCCCATCGAGCTGAGTTGGGCGACCACGGAGACGGAGAGTGGCGTGGCGCGCTATGACGTGCGAGTCAGCGCGGATGGCGGCGCCTGGCAAGCCCTGCCCACGGAAGGCAGCGAGGTGCCCCGCGGACAGGTCCCCCAAGCGCTCGACGTGGAGCTTAAGGCCGGCCGCCACTACACCTTCAGCGTGATGGCCACGGATGCCGAGGGGAACGTCGGTCCCTGGCTGGACACCGTCGCGGTCCGCCCGCGGATCCTCCAGGAGAAGAACCGCGACCTTGGCTGGGACCCCGGCTGGAGGTTCGTCTCCCGATCGTCGGCCTCGGGCGGCCAGCGGGCGACCACACGTCAGCCGGGGGCCAGCGCAAGCCTCTCCGGCGAATGGCTGGCCCTCGCCTGGGTCTCGACACTATCGGCCCGGTCTGGCTTCGCTAAGGTCAGCCTGGACGGACTTCCTGCGGAGGTCGTGGACCTGGGTGCGTCAGATACGGAGGCCAGGCGCCTCGTCTTCGGCCGGTCCTGGCCTCAGGCTGAGCACCACGAGCTGACCATTCGCGCGGTGGGCACCGCCGACCGGCCTCGCGTCGACCTGGACGCGCTGATCGTGCTGTCAGCGGACGTGCCCTGACGCCCCGGTCTCAGGATGCGGCGCCCACCGAC
>JBBSMF010000113.1:0-5282 GCA_038233295.1 Candidatus Limnocylindrales bacterium
GCGAGTGCCCGGTCATGGTCGCCAGGAGGAGCCGGTCCATGGCCGCCTCGGCCGCCATCAGCAACTCCGTCGCCCGGCGCGTATCCAGGCCCAGCTCGCGGGACAGTCGCGCGAGATGCTCGACGAACGGCGACCGAAAGGACAGGAACGCCTCGACCGCGTCGCTCAGCGATGCCCCGAGCCCGGCCACCACACGGCCCTGCTCAGCGGCGACGCGGGCCGCCGCCACCAGTCGCTGGGCGGCTATCTCGTCGTCAGCGGCGTCGAGATGCTCCAGCATCAAGGCCACCAGCTGTCTGCCCCGTTCGCGGAAGCCGGCCAGCTCGTCGGGCGGCAGCGCCACTATCCATGCCGCCCGGGAGCGCTGAACGACCGCATCCCGGCGAGCTCTCGAGGGCCGGTAGATGCGCGTCATGCGCTCGGCGGAGACGCCCAGTCGGGTCAGGTGCGGACGGCCGCCCGTCGTCGATGGCAGCAGCGAACCCAGCGACGACCGCGAGAAGCGACGGTGCCCGCCAGGCGTGGTGAAGACCGAGACCAGACCGCGATCGGACCAACGGCGCAGCGTCGCCTCGGACATGCCCAACAGGCGGCTGGCCTCGCCGAGGCTGACCCAATCGGACTGATCGCGCCGTGCGCGTGGCGACCGCGGAGTTGTGGAAACGCTCAAATCTACGCAAAGATACACGAACCTGGCGCACAGGCCGAGCGGTCTACCCAGTCATGCTCCCGCGGCGGGCACGTCAGGATAGGTCGGTGTGGGCAGGAGGGTCAGGCTATCCAGCGGCCAGAATCGTAGCCACGCTCGTCCCACCACCCGCTCCACCCCGACCGTGCCGAAACAGCGCGAGTCCTGGGACTGGTTGCGATGGTCGCCCATCAGGAAGAGCTCGCCCTCCGGGACGCTCCAGATCGACTCGCCACAGTCGGGCTCCGTCGACCCCCGCGCGATGTAGCTCTCAGCCAGCTGGACGCCGTTCACCAGGACCGCACCGTCGGCCAGCTCCACGCGATCGCCGCCCACGCCGATGATGCGCTTGATGAAGGGAGTCTCGTCGTCGGCGGTCCCGGGAGCGCGGAAAACGACCACGTCCCCCCGGGAATAACCGTCGAAACGCGGCGTCAGCTTGTCCACCAGCAGATGCTCGCCGGGCTGGATGGTGGGCACCATGCTGACCTGCTGGACCTGGAAGGTCTGCACTATGAAGGTCTGCACCACGAGGTATATGACGACCGCCAGCACCACCGTCGTGATGATCTCGACCAGGGCGTTGCGCAAGCGGATCCTCGTGTCGGTCGGTGCTTCGCTGACGGCGACATCTTGTCCGGCACGCAGTTCTGGCCCGGCCTCGGTCACACATCACCTCTGATCACGCGACGACGACGCCGCCGCGGACCGCCAAGCCTACCGGGGACCAGCGGAACCGGTCAGCCACCAGGTCGAGCTGCCAGGGATCGCTGATCAGCTCATCGGTGCCGGGGTCGCGTCGGCCCCGCCGAATACGAACATGCCGGATCGAGGCCCTGGTCCCTCAAGCAGCGTATATCGTGCGGTACGGGGCAAGGGTGGGCTATGGAGAAGCGGCATGATCAGGGAGTTCCGGGACTTCGTCCTGCGTGGCAACGTCATCGACCTCGCGGTCGGCATCGTCATCGGCGCCGCATTCAGCGCCATCGTGAGTTCCTTCGTGGCAGACGTGCTGACGCCGTTGTTGGGCCTGTTCGGCGTGCCCGACTTCAGGAGCGCAGTCGTGAACGTGGGCGGCGCCGAGATCCGGTATGGGCTCTTCCTGAACGCGCTCATCAGCTTCCTGCTGGTCGCCGCGGCCATCTTCTTCTTCGTGGTGAAGCCGATGAACCGTCTGGCCGACGCACGCGGGACGGAGCCTGACGTGAGCTCACTCACCAAGGACTGCCCAGAGTGCCTGAGCGACATCCCGGAAGGAGCGCGGCGCTGCGCGTTCTGCGCCAGCCCCCAGCCGGGTTGATGGGCTAGGACTCGTCGGCTGCCGGCTCGCCCTCGCCCTCGCCCTCGCCCTCTGTCTCGGCGGCTTCGGCAGCTTCGGCAGCCTCTGCCGTGGTCTCCACCGGCTCTTCCTCGACGCGCGGGGCCTGCACCCGGGCCAGGGGCTCGCTGGCGTCGGTCAGGATGGTCACCTTCTCGGGTACCTCCAGGTCGCTCACGTGAAGCGTCGCGTCGAACGAGGCCAGCGAACTGATGTCCAGCTCCAAGGATGAGGGCAGGTCACCCGGGAGGGCCCGCACCTGCACCGTGTCGCGCAGATGGAGCAGGGTGCCACCCAGCTTCTCGATGGCCACCGATTCGCCCACCGTGGAGACCGCCACGTCCACGGTCATCTCCTCGGTCATGCGCACCATCAGGAAGTCGGCATGAAGAGCGCGACGCGTCACGGGATGTTCCTGGACGGCGTGGAGCAGCACCGGTCGGGCGCGGCCACCACCCACCTTCAGATCCACCAGGGCGTTGCGTCCGGCGTGGCGGCGAAGCTCGTCGAAGCCCTTGGCGTCGATCTGGATGGGCTCCGAGTCGTGGCCGGTGCCGTAGACCACGGCGGGCAGGACGCCCTCGCGGCGCAGGTTGGCGACCTTCTTGCCGAGCGTCTCGCGTGGATGGGCGGAAAGCTGGGGACGGGTGCTCACGTCGGTCGGGACCTCGGGCTGTGACTCTCTTCAATGGCGGACGGGCCTTGGCTGGCAAGGGGCGCGCCGGCATCGAGCGCCGCCACGGTCCGGGAGCGCGAAATCGTACCACGCAAGCCGCGATGTACCATCCGCTCCCGCATGGACCGCAACCCTCGCCACCCGTGAGCGCCACCATCCTGATAGTCGAGGACGAGTTCGCCGTGGCGCGCGGCGTCCAGTACGCCCTTCAGCAAGAGGGCTACCAGGTGACCGTCGCCCGGAGCGGCGAGGAAGGGCTCGAGTTCGCCACTCAGCAGGCTCCCGACCTGGTGCTCCTCGACGTGCGGCTGCCCGGCATGGACGGCTTCGAGATGCTGCGGCGGCTGCGCGCCACGGGGTCCAAGGCGCCGGTGCTCATGCTCACCGCGCGCGACGAGGAGGTCGACAAGGTCATCGGCCTGGAGCTGGGCGCGGACGACTATCTGACCAAGCCATTCGGCCTGCGCGAGCTGATGAGCCGCATCAAGGCGCTGCTGCGCCGGGCCTATGGCGACCTGGCCGACGCGGCGGGCGGGCGGCTCATCCGGCACGGAGACCTGGTCATCGACCTGGAACGCCGCCGCGTGCAGCGCGGGCAGCAGCGCATCAGCCTGACAGCCACGGAGTTCGAGATCCTGCGCTACCTGGCCTCCAAGCCCGGCCGGGTCTTCTCCCGACGAGAGCTTCTGGAGCTCGTGCGCGACTACGAGGCGCTCGACCAGGACGAGAAGACCATCAACGTCCACGTCTCTCATCTGCGCGAGAAGCTGGAGGACGATCCGGTCGATCCCGTCTTCATCCTCACCATCCGCGGCGCTGGATACGCCTTCGCAGAGCGCTGAGCTCCGTGAGCGGGCGATGAGCCGGACACGCGCGATGCTGCGGAGCTATCGGCTCCGGCTGGTCATCGCTTTCGGCCTCGTCGTGGCGGTGGCGCTGGCGCTGGTCCTCACGTCGCTCCCGCGACTGCTGGATGGCTACTTCGCAGAGCAGGAGCAGAAGGCTCTTACCAGCCGCACCCAGCTGGTCACATCGCTGGTGGTCCAGCAGCTCATCCAGAACCAGCTGCTGACCAGCGACACCGTACGGCCCATCGTCTGGGAGACGGAACCGCCGGTCGCTTCGGACATGGTCTGGCGCGCCCTGGGCGACGCCCGATCGGGCTTCGTCGCCGACCTTGCCCGCGAGCTCGCTCAAGCGGACGTGACCATGACTCTGGCCTTCGGTCCCGAGCAGCCCGACCTGGTGGTCTATCGGCTCGACGTCCCCCTCGACCCGGAGACGGCCGCGCCCGGTGAGCGCCGCGAGTCCATCCGCGCCAGCCAGTCGGCTCTGATCCTGGACATCTTCTGGGCCCGCTCCGAGGCGGCTGCCCCTTCCCGGCTGGTCACCGTGACCCTGTCCGATCCACTCAGCCTCCGCGCTCAGACGCTGGAGACCATCGTGGAGGTGCTGTTCGGGGCGGCCGTGCTGGCCATGCTGGTGGCGCTCTTCCTGGCCATGCTGCTCGCAGAGCGGCTGACCGATCCCATCCGACGCTTGACGCAGGCTTCCCGGTCGCTGGCCGAGGGGCGGCTCGATGAACGCGTCGACCTGCCGGCGGACGGCTCACCGGAGATCGTAGAGCTGGCCACAGCGTTCAACGCCATGGCCGAGCGGCTCCAGGCGTCCATCGAGTACATCAGCCGCGACCGCGACCGCAGCCGCGAGTTCCTGGCCGACGTGAGCCATGAGCTGCGCACCCCCATCGCCGCTCTTCGGACCTTCAACGAGCTGCTCCAGGAAGGTGCCGCCTCCGACACCGCGGCCCGCGATGAGTTCCTGGCGCACAGCCACCAGCAGATCGAGCGGCTGGACTGGCTGGCCACCAACCTCCTGGAGCTCTCGAAGCTCGATTCTGGGCTGGTGGCGCTGGACCTGAGACCGGACGACCTGCGCGCGGTGATCGAGGATGCCGTGGCTCAGGCGGAGCCGGGCGCCTCACGCAGGAACGTGGCCATCCACACGCAGCTGCCCGGGTCACCGGTGCGCGTGCTTCACGACCCGCCGCGCATCGGCCAGGTGCTGGCCAACGTCATCGGCAACGCGGTCAAGTTCACACCGGCCGAAGGGCGCGTCACGGTGCGCCTGAGGTCGACCCCTGACGAGGCCATCGTGGAGATCGTCGACACCGGCGTGGGCATCGATCCGGCCGAGCTGCCGCGCGTCTTCGAACGGTTCTACCGGGGGGCACAGGCCGTCGAGGCCCGGGCTGCCGGGTCCGGTCTGGGCCTCTCCATCGTCCGTTCCGTGGTGGAGATGCACCATGGCCGGGTGAGCATCCAGAGTGCCCTCGGCAAGGGCACGACCGTGACAGTCACCCTGCCGCGGGACGGGGTCGGGCCGGTCGGCCCGTCGGGCGGAGTGTCGGTTTCTTCACCTCCCGACACCCGGTCATGAACCTGCGTCTGTCAGGCTTGCAGCACGACCCCGCGACCGATCGCGCCGTGGCAGCCCCAGCACCCGGAGATACCAACTGAGGACCGACCGGCCGCGCTTCGACGTGGACGACACCACGACCTCCTACACGCCGCCGCCCCAGCCCCGGCCCGACTGGCAGC
>JBBSMF010000114.1:0-5267 GCA_038233295.1 Candidatus Limnocylindrales bacterium
ACGCCCGCAGCCGGCCCCACGCCCGCAGGCCGCCACCCCAATCGGCCGGCTTCCACTGGAGGTGCACGACATCGGACGCCATGAGAGCCCGTCCGGCGGCGGCCAGGCGATGCCGGTCGGTGTCGCGATCGCCGCCCTCCACCTCCAGGACCGAGAGGTCGGTCCGTGACCGTGCGCCCTCGGCGATGATCAGGCCGTACCGCCGCACCCCGCCGCCCTCTCTTCCCAGATGGAGGTAGCCGACCCTCACGGGCGGTAGCCCAGCTCACGGAGCAGCGGCCCGGCGCCGCGGCGCACCACCGCCCGCAGGACTGGGTCAAGCGAGCGCCGCCCTGCCCCGACCCGCGAGCGGTATACCGACCGCTCCTCGCCGCCCTCCCGACGTCGCGCTGCGGTGAAGCGGGTGTAGCGCTCGGTGGCATCGTGCGACGCGTCCTGGAAGTGCAGCACGGCCGGATCCCACGCCTCGCCCAGGAATTCCAGCAGCGACCGAAGGGCCGGCTCGGGATCGTCCACCAGGGTCTCGTAGCGGAGCTCGTGATACCGACCGGCGGGTAGTCGCTCCCCGAATCCGCGGCCTGCACGGACGTAGCGCGTCCACTCCCCGCGGGCCACACGAAGCGCCGAGAGGTAACCCCACCGATCGCGGAACGACGCGACGACGTCGTACGCGTCGCGGATCAGATGCACGTACTGGGCATCGGGGAAGAGATCGTCGATGAAGGGGAGCACCAGCGTGTAGGTCGGGTCTTTCTCCGCCCAGCGCATCTTGCCCCGGCGCTCCAGATAGCCGGCCTGGAAGTCGGTGTAGAAGTGACGGATGCGCTCCAGCCAGTACTCCCGCGGGAAGCCGTACGTCTCCAGCAGCGGCCAATGCTCGCCCACGGTCGAGCCCAGGTCCCTAAGGAAGTGCGTCTCCTCGCCGCAGCTGATGCGCGGGTGGGAGTCCAGCATGAGCCGCAGCAGCGTGGTGCCGGAGCGGGGACACCCGATGACGAAGACGGGCCGTTCAGCGGAGAGGTCCACCGTCGAAGGATACGGGCCTTCCGGTTCGGGATGAGGTGGCGCCGGCAGAGGTCTCCGTGTGCGGCGACATCGCACGGTACCATCACCTTTCACCGCCCAAGGAGCTTGCCCTCGTGACCGAGACCCTGAGCCCGGCCATCCCGATGCCCCCCATCGTCTTCGGGACGGACGGCTGGCGAGCTCGGATCGCCGAGGAGTTCACGTACGACAATGTCCGCCGCTGCGCGGAAGGTGTGGCCCAGTACGTCATGGACCAGGGCACCCGGGAGCGGGGCGTGGTGGTGGGCTACGACCGCCGGTTCGCGTCGGAGTACTTCGCGCAGGCGGCAGCGGAGGTGCTGCTGGCCTTCGATATCCGGGTCGCCTTCGCGGAGACGTCCATCCCCACCCAGATGACGTCATACGAGGTCGTGGAGCGGGGCGCCGCCTGCGGCGTGATGATCACCGCCTCGCACAACCCGTGGACGGACAACGGCTTCAAGGTCAAGTCGCCCTCCGGCGCTGCGGCGGGACCGGAGATCCTGGCGGCTCTGGAAGCGACCATCGGGGAGCGGGCCGCTGATCGCCCGCCGACCCGGCCCTTCGCCGAGGCCGAGGCGGCCGGCCTGGTCGAGCGTTTCGATCCCTTCCCCGGCTACGAGAACTTCGTGCGCCGGACGCTCGACCTGGACCGCCTGCGCCAGGCTGACATGCGCATCCTGGCGGAGCCGATGTGGGGATCGGGAGCGGGCTGGATCTCGCGCTTGCTGGCTGGCGGGCGCATCGCCGTCGAGGAGATCCACCGCGAGCGAAACCCCTGGTTCGGCGGGGTCAATCCCGAGCCCATCCGCCCGCATATCGACGAGGCGCTGGGCCTGCTGGCGGGCGGCGGGTTCGACCTGGGGCTGCTGCTCGATGGGGATGCCGATCGCGCCGGTGCGGCCGACGAGCAGGGCACGTTCATCCACCAGCTACAGGTGATGGGCCTGTTGATGTACTACCTGGTCGAGCATCGCGGCATGCGCGACCCCGTCGTCTCGACCGTCAACGAGACCTCCATGGTGGGGCGCCTGGGCGAGCACTACGGGGTCGATGTCCACGAGACACCGGTCGGCTTCAAGTACGTAGGCCCCAAGATGATCGAGACGGGCGCCATGATGGGTGGCGAGGAGTCAGGCGGCTACGGGTTCGGGATGCACCTGCCCGAGCGCGACGGCATCTACGCCGATCTCCTGCTGCTCGATCTGGTCATGCGTGAACGTGAGGCCGGCCGGTGGCCGGTGTCGCGGATCGTGGAGCATCTCCACTCCATCGCCGGTCCCTCCTTCTACCTACGCATCGACGTTCACGTCGATCGGGCCACGTACCCGCAGCGCAAGGAACGCCTGCTGGTCGATCTGCGTGAGCAGGCGCCGGCGGCCATCGCCGATCAGGACGTGGTTCGTTCGCTGGCGCTGGACACCAACGACGGCTTCAAGTGGTGGACCGAGGACGGATCCTGGTTGCTGGTCCGCTTCAGTGGCACGGAGCCACTAGTGCGCGTGTATGTGGAGGCCACCAGCTCACAGCGCCGCGACGCGATGCTGGCCGAGGGCGAGCGGTTGGTGCGAGGGGAGTCCTAGGTGTCGGCCGGCGTCGGAGGTCTGCTCGATGACCAGGGCGCGATGCGCCGCTTCGACCAGGCCGGGATGCTGGACGCCATCGGTGGCATCCCAGGGCAGATCAGCGACGCCTGGCAGCGCACGCGCGACCTGAGGCTACCTGACGGCCACCGCGGCCTGCGCTCCGTGGCCCTCCTGGGGATGGGCGGCTCGGCTATCGGCGGCGACCTCGTCCGGGGCGTGTTCGCGGACAGGCTCAAGGCACCGCTCGTCGTGGTGCGAGACTATGACCTGCCAGCTTGGGTGGGACGCGACACGCTGGTGGTGGCCAGCAGCTACAGCGGCGCCACGGAGGAGACGATCAGCGCTCTGAGCACGGCGTTGGAGCGACGCTGCCCCGTCGCGGTGATCAGCACCGGCGGGCCACTCCAGGAAGTGGCGCGCAAGGCCAGTCTCCCGCTCCTGGCCTTTCCCGGCGAGGGTCAGCCACGTGCCGCGGTGGGCTACGCGTTGACGCTCCTCTCTGGTCTCCTGGAGCGCGCCGGTCTGCTCGATCTCCACGACGCTGAGATCCAGGCGGCGGTGGCTGCAGCCACCGCCGCGGTGGAGGCCTCGGGTCCGGATACCCCCAGCGAGCGGAACCCCGCCAAGCAATTGGCCTGGACCTTGGTCGACCGCCTGCCGGTGATCGAAGCGAGCGGCTCTCTGGTGGCGGTCGCACGGCGCTGGAAGACGCAGCTCAACGAGAACGGCAAGACGATGGCGGTGATCGAAGAGCTGCCGGAGGCGACACACAACACCGTGGTCGGCTATGCGCAGCCAGAGTCGATACGTGACCACCTGTACGTCGTCTTCCTGGCGAGTCCCTCGGAGCACCCGCGCAGTCGGCTGCGTGCCTCCTTGTCAGCGGAGCTCCTGGGGGCGGCGCAGATCGGGCATCAGGTCCTGCCCGTGGCGGGAGAAGGGCCGCTTCAGCAGGCCGTATCCGGGATCGTCCTGGGCGACTACGTCAGCACGTACCTGGCTTTTCTCTATGGCGACGACCCTTCTCCAGTGGAGGCCATCGCCTATGTCAAGGGCCGCATGTCCCTGCCCGACGAGGACGACGAATAGCCGCCCTGGCGGGCGCGAAGGTGACCTTGGGGGGTGGTCGGCCCCGCGGGCCTGATGTAGGCTAGGTCCATCGCTCAGCGTCGGTCGCGACGACGCCGCAGGTCGTCGCCCGACGCCACGTACGACTCGTCGACGGCCGCCGGCGGGTCCTGGCAGGAGGGTCCGACCTGATGCATTCCAGTGTCATCGGCAAGATCGAGAAGGCGAACCGCTACGCCCGCGAGACCGACCGGATCTCCATGGATCGGCTCTCGTTGACCTTCCGCGGTGACAACGACACGCATCGCGTGTCCCTCGATGCCGAGACGTGGACGTGCAACTGCCACTACTTCGACAACTGGCAGACATGTGCCCACATCCTCGCCCTCCAGAAGATCCTGGGAGGGATGCTGCCCGAAGGGGCACAGACGTCACTCTTCCCGGCCGCTCCAGAAGCCGTGTCCCAGGCGGAGCCCGCCCCCGCGTGAGAGGCGGGTGCTCAGCGCCAAGAGAAGGCCGGCGCGAGAGGGCCGGCCTCCGATCACTTCACGGTGACACGCACGAAGTACGTTCCGTGTCCTCGCTCCAGGTCGAAGGTGAGCACTACCTTGAGGTACCAATCGCCTCGGGGCAGGGAAACGGCCTGCTGGTGGACGCCTTCGGGCACCTTTGCGCGACCGAATGAGCGAGTCTCACCGGGCTGCCCGTCGATCGGCCAGCCCGACGCGCGCCACTCCACGAACCGCGACCCGTCCGAGAGCTTCACGGTGACGGAGCGTTGGTCGGTCATGATCCGCGGCAGGAGACGTGCCGGCGTCAAGCGGCCCACGTCCCCGCACGTATAGACGTAGCAGCCACCGCCCGTCTCCGCGGACACTCTTCGTCGGCCGGCTTCGACGAACAGTTCCGGGGGCGGGACCTCGAGCTCGCCGTTGGCCGGCATGTCCCGGTCTGGTACGGCGAGACGCCAGTGATAGGAAGCCGCGGGCGAGTCCGCGACCTGCGCATCGAGGCGGAGAAGCCAGTCACCGGCATCCGGTCCGACCAGGCTGATAAAGTCCGTCCGATCCTCCGGCCCCGGTCCCTCCGAGACCACGATAGGCCCGCTTCCGGCCCCGTCGACCGGGATGATGCTGACCGTCCATTGCACGAAGGCAAGCTGGACGTCTCGGAGGCCGACGCCCAGGTTGGCGCCCTGCGCGTGCTGGTCGAGCAGGCGGAGTCCGTCAGTCGCAGGGTCGGCACCGGGTAGCGACGCCTGGCCGTCCAGGGAGCCGAATGGTCCCCGCAGGTAGACGTCGGCGACCTCGCCGCCCGGCGAAGGAGCGGGAGTCAACGAGGGGAGTGGCGGCCAGCGGGTGGGCGCCACGGTGACAGATGCCGTGGCGCTGGGTGTCGCTGTCGGGTCGTGGAGCGCTGGAGCATCAGTGACGATGGTGCTGGGTGTCTTCGTTGCGGCTGAAGTATCGCGGGGGCCGTCGGTGGGGACGGCTGCCGGCGAGCAACCCGCCCCCACCAAAGCGACGAACAGCGCGAAGGAGATCAAGCGGCGCATCAATGACTCCTCAT
>JBBSMF010000115.1:0-5259 GCA_038233295.1 Candidatus Limnocylindrales bacterium
AGTCGCCGGTGGCGCGCTCTCCGCTGTACGCCGAGGTAGTGGAAGGGCTCCGTCGGAGCCTCACTTCGGTGGTGGTGCCCTCTCCCGATGGCGCTGGCGACCAGGATCTGGTGACCCTTCTGCTGGCGCCTGCCCGCGCCGCGCCAGATTCGTTGGCAGAGCAGCTGCGCTTCATCCGGGACAACTGGCCGGACATGGCGCCGCTCATCGACGGGGTCGTGCCCGACCTCGATCGGCTGGCCGCGCTCGAGAGCGGGGTCATCGAGGACGACGCCGACCGGTCCGAGGCAGACGAGTCGGCCGAGATGGCGACCCCGGTCCGAGGCGCCGGCGGTCCTGGCCCCGCCGACGCGAGCGCACTCCACGGCTTCACCGGGCTGGACGCGGAGCCCGAGCGGTACAGCCTGGACCGCGAGTGGATGCCGCGGCTCGTGCTCATCGCCAAGAGCACCTATGTCTGGCTCGATCAGCTCAGTCGCGCGTATGGGCGGCCGATCCGCACCCTGGACGCCATCCCCGACGAGGAGCTCGACCGGCTCTCTGCGGAGGGGCTCAGCGGCCTATGGCTCATCGGCGTGTGGGAACGCAGCCCGGCCTCGCAGCGCATCAAGCAGATGCGCGGCAACCCGGAAGCGGTGGCCTCCGCCTACTCCCTCATGGATTACCGCATCAGCGCGGACCTGGGCGGCGAGGATGCCTTCGCGGCGTTGCGCGACCGTGCCTGGGCTCGTGGCATCCGGCTGGCCTGCGACATGGTGCCCAACCACATGGGCATCGACTCCCGCTGGGTGGTCGATCATCCGGAGCGCTTCATCACTCGCGCCGACAGCCCGTATCCCGCCTACACCTTCACGGGACCCAACCTCTCCTCCGACGAGCGCGTGGGCATCTACCTGGAGGATCACTACCTGGACAACTCGGACGCCGCGGTGGTCTTCAAGCGCGTCGATCGCTGGAGTGGCGAGGAGCACTACGTCTTCCACGGCAACGACGGCACGGGCATGCCCTGGAACGACACGGCCCAGCTCGACTATCTCCGGGCGGACGTGCGCGAGGCGGTCATCCAGACCATCCTGGCCGTGGCCCAGCGGGCGCCGGTCATCCGCTTCGATGCGGCCATGACACTGGCCAGGCGGCATGTGCAGCGGCTCTGGTATCCGCTGCCGGGAAGCGGTGAGTCGATCCCTTCTCGGGGGGATGCGGCCATAGACCCGGAAGAGTTCGCGCGCCTCATGCCCGAAGAGTTCTGGCGCGAGGTGGTGGACCGGGTAGCCGCGGAGGCCCCCGACACGCTCCTGCTGGCCGAGGCCTTCTGGCTCATGGAGGGCTACTTCGTCCGGACGCTGGGGATGCATCGTGTCTATAACAGCGCCTTCATGCACATGTTGCGCGACGAGGACAACGCGGGTTACCGGACCGTCCTTCGCAACACCCTGGGCTTCGATCCGGAGATCCTCAAGCGCTACGTGAACTTCATGAGCAACCCCGATGAGCGCTCGGCGATCGACCAGTTCGGCGATGGCGACAAGTATTTCGGGGTGGCCACCGTGATGGCCACCCTGCCCGGGCTGCCCATGTTCGGTCACGGCCAGATCGAAGGGTTCGCCGAGCGATACGGCATGGAGTTCCGCCGTGCCCGTCTCGACGAGCAAGCGAACATCGGGCTCATCGAACGGCACGAGCGCGAGATCTTTCCGCTCCTCCACCAGCGCGCGCTCTTCGCCGAGGCCGGCGAGTTCCTGCTATACGACCTGCTGGGTGACGATGGGTCGGTGGAGGAGGACGTCTACGCCTACTCCAACAGCGACGGTCATCGGCGGGCGCTGGTCCTCTTCCACAACCGATACGCCGATGTGCGCGGGCGCATCCACCAGGCGGTGCCCGCCTCCGTGCCCGCCGCGGGCGAGGACCGGGTGCTCCGGCGGCGATCCCTGGCCGACGGCTTGGGCCTGCCGGCCGACCAGGACGCGTGGCTGATCCTGCGTGATCTCCGGTCTGGTCGCGAGTGGCTGCGCGATTGCGCCGGCATCCACGAACGCGGTCTGGACCTGGACCTGAAGGCTTACGAGTGTCGCGTCTTCCTTGATCCCGTGGTGGTCCACGACGGGCCCACCGGGGACCATGCGCGGCTGGCCGCCAGGCTGGGTGGCAGCTCCGTGCCGAGCGTGGAAGGGGCGCTGCGCGACCTGGTGCGTGAGCCGGCCCGCCAGGCCATGGGGCGGGTGCTCGACGAGGGGGCGTTCCGGCGGCTGGCCGGTGTCGCGCTCGATCGGGATGAGGTCGCGGCTCAGCGCACGCTGGACCGGGAGGCGGTACGCCTGGCCGCGTCGCTGACCGAGCTGGGCAGCGCTGTGGGAGGCACGCACGAACACACGGACGCTGCCGCTCGGGCCTTGGAGCGACGGTTGCGGCGTCTCAGCGATCTGGCTCGGGCCGCTCGAAGCACCGATGCACCGGCGGCAGCCACGATGGTCGCCGGCTGGTTGAGCAGCGATCTGACGCGCTGGGTGGCCCTCCCTGCCTGGGCTTATCTGGACGCGCTGCGCCGGACGCTCGACATCGACCAGGAGGATGCGGCCTGGGTGGACACGTGGCAGATCGAGCCGCTGCTCCAGCGGGCGGCCGCGGCGCTCGGGCTCGACACGGATGCGACCACTCGCGGTATCGGCTTGGCACGTGCCCTCGCAGCGCTCCCCGACGAGCCTGCTGACCTGGAAGACGACGGCCACGACGCGGACCAGATCCTGGGCAGCGGGCCGTGGTCGGCAGCCATCCCGGCTAAGTGGCTTTCCGACCCGTCGATCCGGTCGTACCTGGGGATCAACCAGTGGCAGGCCGAGACCTACGTGGACCGGTCCGCGTTCGAGAGCTTCGTCGACGCCCTGGCCATGCGCGCTGCCGTGGATGCGATGGATGCCGACGAGGGCACAGCCGCAGAGGGGCTGGTCGCTGCGCGAGAGCTCAAGGCGCGCGTCGCCGCGGCCGGTTGGCGAGTCAGCCCCAGCGGACAGCGGGGAGGCGGGCAGTGAGCCAGGACGGACGTCAGCGCGTGATCATCGAAGGGATCACGCCCCAGGTCGACTGCGGCCGGTTCCCCATCAAGCGTGTCGTCGGCGACGAGGTCCACGTCGAGGCCGATGCCTTCACGGACGGTCACGACAGCATCGCCGTCGTCCTTCGCTGGCGGCCCGAGGGCACGTCCGATTGGGCTGAGACGCTGATGGAGCCGCTCGGCAACGACCGCTGGGGGGCCTCGTTCCGGGTCGTCGAGCTCGGCCGGACGGCCTACACCGTCGAGGGCTGGATCGACCGCTACGGGTCGTGGGAGCAAGACCTCGAGAAGCGCGTCGCGGCGGACCAGGACGTCAGCGTCGACCTCCGCATCGGCGCGACGCTCATCGAGGACGCGGCATCGCGCGCGGCCGGGTCGGACGGCGAGCTCCTCGCGGCGTGGGCGGCCGAGTTGCGCTCTGACGCGCCGCTGCACGTGCGCAGCCTGCGCGCACGCGACTCGGAGCTCTTGGCGCTCATCCGCCGGCATCCGGATCGCTCGACCGCGACGACCTACGAGCGCGAGCTGAGCGTGGTCGTCGACCCGGTCCGGGGCCGCTACTCGGCCTGGTACGAGCTCTTCCCGCGTTCGGCCTCACCCGAGCGCGGCCGCCACGGCACGTTCCGCGGTGTCATCGACCGCCTGCCGTACGTCTCTGCGATGGGCTTCGACATCCTGTACCTGCCCCCCATCCACCCCATCGGGCGCACGTTCCGGAAGGGACCCAACAACGTCACCACGGCCGGCCCGGAAGACCCGGGCGTGCCGTGGGCCATCGGCGCACCGGAGGGCGGCCATACGAGTGTTCATCCCGATCTCGGGACTCAGGAGGACTTCCGAGCGCTCGTTGCGGCGGCGCGCGCGGAGGGCATCCAGATCGCGCTTGACATCGCCTTCCAAGCCTCGCCCGACCACCCCTGGGTGGCGGAGCACCCGGAGTGGTTTCGGGCTCGCCCGGACGGCACCATCCAGTACGCGGAGAACCCGCCCAAGAAGTATCAGGACATCTATCCGTTCGACTTCGAATCGCAGGACTGGCGCGCTCTCTGGACGGCCTTGTCCGATGTCTTCCTCTTCTGGATCGCCGAGGGAGTCACCGTGTTCCGCGTGGACAACCCCCACACGAAGGCGTTCCCGTTCTGGGAGTGGTGCATCGGAGAGCTGAAGCGCGTCCATCCCGAAATCATCTTCCTGTCCGAGGCGTTCACCCGCCCGAAGGTCATGTACCGCCTCGCCAAGCTGGGCTTCAGCCAGTCGTACACGTACTTCACGTGGCGCAACGCGAAGCGTGAGCTCGCCGAGTATCTGCTCGAGCTCACCACGACGGAGGTCCGCGAGTTCTTCCGGCCGAATTTCTGGACGAACACCCAGGACATCCTCCATGAGGTGCTCCAGCACGGCGGCCGGCCGATGTTCGAGGCACGCGTCGTGCTGGCCGCGACGATGACCGCGAGCTACGGCGTGTTCGGTCCCGCGTATGAACTGCTGGAGGCCACGCCGCGCGAGGCCGGCACGGAGGAATATCTCGACTCCGAGAAGTACCAGCTGCGGGATTGGGACCTCGACCGGCCCGACAGCATCGCACCGCTCATCGGGCGCCTGAACGCCATCCGCCGCGCCCATCCGGCCCTCCAGGCGAACGACGGCGTACTCGTGCACGATATCGACAACGACCAGCTGATCGCCTACTCCAAGCACACCGCCGACCGTTCTGACATCGTGCTCGTCGTGGTCAACCTCGATCCGCATCACCCGCATTCGGGGACGCTGCGGCTGGACCTCGGAGCGCTCGGCGTCGATGCCGACCTCCCTTTCGAGGTGCATGACCTGCTCGCGGATCGGACGTACCTTTGGCAGGGAGCACGCAACACGATCGAGCTGGATCCGTCGAGCGCCGTGGCGCACGTCTTCGAGATCCGTCCGCGCATCCGCACCGAGCAGCAGTTCGAGGCCTACGGATGACGGTGGTGGCGCGCCGCAAGAGCGCAGGTAAGGCAGGGGCTGGGGCGCTGGTTGAGGGTGGCCGGCCGTTTGACACGCTGTGGTTCAAGGACGCAATCATCTATGAGCTGCATGTGCGCGCCTTCTACGACGGCGACGGTGACGGCCAGGGGGATTTTCGCGGGCTGACCGCCCAGCTCGACTACCTCCAGGACCTGGGCGTCACGGCCATCTGGCTGCTGCCCTTCTATCCCTCGCCGCTCAAG
>JBBSMF010000116.1:0-5242 GCA_038233295.1 Candidatus Limnocylindrales bacterium
ATCGGGCGGCGCGTCGGGAGGTGCGACGGTCGCCGCCGGGCTCTCGGCCAGGTCGACGGTCGGCCACGCGTCAGGCCCGACGATCGCCCGCTCGACCACGGTCTCCTGGTCGGGCTCCTCGATCTGCGGCGGACCGGCCGGGGGAGCGTCGGGGAACGGCACGCAACTGGCGCAGAATCCGGCATCTTCGTTCCAGCACGATGGGCATGTGTACTGCCGGCACTCCAGGCAGAACCGGAAGATGGCCAGGAACGGATCGAGGGCCGCGGCAGCAGGCCGTGCGGTGGCTTCTCGGCCGTCGAGTAGCACCTTGAGGCCGAGCCCGCGTCGCTTCTTCTCCACGACGGGCACCGGAGCACCGTAGCGCGTACCGCATCGTTCGCAGAACGACTCGGAGACCGACTCGATCATGGGTCGCGGACCACCTCCAACCGCACCGCACCGGCGCGTATGAGCAGGCTACGGGCGATCGGCCGTGACGTCAGGAGGGACAACGGTACTGGCGGGCCCTGGACCATGGTCCCGTAGGGCGGTGGGCGGGCTCGCGCCGCCGGAGGGCTACGGGACCTCTGCTACAGTCCGGCCCACGATGACCCGTCCCCTCGCAGCGATCGAGCGGTTCTTCGAACGGCTCTTCGAACGACCGGCGACGCGCCTCTTCCATCCCCGTCTTCAGCCGGTCCAGCTTCAGCGCCGCCTGGAGCGCGCCATGGAGGCCGAGCGACGTATCAGCCACGACCGCACCTATGTGCCAGACCGGTACCGGATCGCGTTGAATCCACGGGACTTCGGCCACTTCGAGGGATACCGCTCCACGCTCGAAGCCGACCTGTCCGAGGCGCTGCTCCTGCGCTCGCGGCAGCGTGGCTACACGCTCCTGGCCCGTCCGCGGATATGGCTGGATCCAACGGAGGAGGTGCGGGCAGGTGAGATCGCCGTGACCGCCGATGTCCTTGACCCAGCCACTGTCAGGGCCGCCGCCTCCGGACTCCGTCGGGTCGAGGGCGATGGACCGCGGCATCCTCGGGCCCCTGAGCCAGGCCGCCCGCCGATGGCTGCTCCGCCGCCGGGACGATCCTTCGAAGCCAACGCCACGCTGGCCTACCAGGTGCCCGCCACGGCCGCGCCGGCGGCCATCATCGAGATCGCCGGGCCGGGCAGGCCGCCCCAACGAGTCGCCTTCCGTGGCGGAACCCTGCGCGTGGGTCGCGGTCCGGAGAACGACATCGTGCTGGCGGATGAACGGGTCTCGCGCCAGCACGGCACGTTCACGACGCGACAGGGTGCGTTCATCTACACCGACGGGGGAAGCACCAACGGATCGTTCGTCAACGGGTCGCTGATCAGCGAGATCGCGCTGGGCAGCGGCGATGTGGTCCGCCTGGGCAGCACGACCCTCACGATCCATCCCGACCGGTAGCGCTCGGGACGCCCGATGGACGCCTTCACCATCACGCTCTGGATCGTGCGCATCACGTTCGTCATCCTGCTGTACCTGTTCTTCGCCGCGCTGCTGCGCGTCCTGTGGAGGGACCTGCGGAGCACGGTGGCGACATCGGGTCGCTCGCTGGGACGCCTGGTCGTGGTGGCCTCCCCGGAAGGCAGACCCCCGGCCGGCTCGTCGATCCCGCTCGATGCCATCACCTCGCTGGGCCGGGACGTCAACAACTCGATCACCGTGGAGGACTCGTTCGTGTCGGCCGACCACGCCGTGCTCACCTTCCGAGGACGCGCCTGGTACCTGGAGGATCGCGGCAGCACCAACGGCACGTACGTGAACGGACAGCGTGTGGCGGGCGTGGTGCCGCTGGGATACGGCGACGAGGTGCAATTGGGCCAGGTACGGCTGCGACTGGAGCGCGTCCCGGCATGATGGCGGCCCTCTATCGAGCAGGGATCCGGCCGCGTCTTCGATACCAGGAGACCATCCTGCTGGCGCTGATGGGCGTAGCCCTGTTCGCGGGTTGGGCAAGTCTCGCCTCGCAGCAGGCTGGGCGCATGACCATCGGTGACCCGGCCATCCCAGGCATCTACGTGGGCATCCTGTTCGCCATCCACCTCGCGTTCGTGCTGACCGGCCGTCGCATGGACCAGGTGCTGCTGCCCGTCACGGGCATGCTCGGGTCTCTTTCCCTGCTGCTCATGGCACGGCTGCCACAGGGCCTGGCCGGACTGTCCGTGGGCAGCCTCGAATTGGGGCTGGCGCCGCTCCAGTTGCTGTGGCTCTCCCTTGCGCTGGCGGTCCTGGCCGTCCTGGCCGTCGCGGTCCGGAACGACAATTGGCTGCGCGAGTACAAGTACACCTGGGCCGCGGTCGGGATCGGACTGCTGCTGCTCGTCTTCGTGTTGAGCCCCGACACTAGCGGTCCCCGCCTGTCGCTCCAGATCGGTCCCATCGCTGGCCAACCCTCGGAGCTCTTGAAGGTCATCCTGGTCGTCTTCCTGGCGGGCTACCTAGCCGAGAACCGGACGCTGCTCGCACGCACCAGCACCAGACTCGGTCCCATCTCACTGCCGCCCGTGCCCTACCTGCTGCCCATGGTGGCCATGTGGGGCGTGGCGCTGGCCATCGTCATCATCCAGCGCGATCTGGGGGCCGCGCTGCTCTTCTTCACGGTCTTCCTGACGTTGCTCTACGTGGCCACCAGGCGCTTCGCCTACGTGGTCCTGGGGATGGCCATGTTCCTTGGGGGCGCGGTCATCCTCTATCAGCTCTTTCCCCTCGTCCGCGTCAGGGTGGACGTGTGGCTCGACCCGTGGTCCGATCCGCTGGACACCGGCTTCCAGATCATCCACGCGCTGTACGCCTTCGGTCGCGGGGGCATCCTGGGCACGGGCCTGGGTGCGGGGCTGCCGGCCGTGGGCGGTACGCCGGGCGACCTGCCGGCCATCCACACGGACTTCGTCTACGCCGCGCTGGGGGAGGAGCTGGGCATGCTGGGTGCACTGGCCATCGTAGCGCTCTACGCCGTCATCGCCGAGCGTGGCCTGCGCATCGCGGCCCGAGCCGCGGACGACTTTCGCGCCTTGCTCGCCACCGGGCTGACGTTGGTCATCGTGATCCAGGCGGCGCTGATCATCGGCGGCAACCTCAAGCTGGTGCCGCTGACGGGCATCACGCTGCCCTTCATCTCCTACGGAGGATCGTCGCTGCTGGCCAATGCCATCGTCGTCGGGCTGATGCTGGCCCTGAGCGACCGCGGGGTGGAGCCGCCGCCGCCGCCTTCCAGCGCTCGACGCTTCCACCTCCCCTTCCGGTCGCCTGCATGACCGGCGGTGGGGGCATCGTAGGCGGCGAGCGAGCCGGCGAGGCGGGTGTCGCACCCAGCATCGGGTCGGCCTTGCTGCGGGTGGGGCTGGCGCTGGCGCTGATCTTCGGGGGCATAGGTGCGGGCCTGGGGTACTGGCAGGTGGTCCAGGCTCGGTCGCTCTCGGCCGATCCGGGCAACCCCCTGGTCCAGGCGGCGGCCCGCAACGCTCCGCGTGGCCGGATCATCGACGCGAGCGGCGAGGTCGTAGCGCTCAACGAACGCGGTGGGAACGGCGAGCGGCTGCGTCGCTACCCGTACCCGGCCATGACGCCCGTGCTCGGCTATCAAAGCTTGCGCTTCGGTACATCGGGGCTGGAGCGCCTCTTCGATGCCGAGCTGACCGGTCTGAAGCCGCTGGGTCCGGGCGGGGACATGATGCGCAAGTTCCTGTCCGATCCGTACGATCCGAGCGATCTCCACCTATCGGTGGACGTCCGGCTACAGACGGCCGCGGCGGCAGCCCTTGGAGGCAACCGTGGCTCCGTGGTCGCCATCGAGCCGGCCACCGGACGCGTCCTGGCCCTCGTCTCCCACCCGACCTTCGACGCCAACCGCCTGGTCGACACGGCCGGTGGCCCGGCGTACCTGGAGTCGCTGCGCGACGAACGCTCCACGCCACTGCTCAATCGGGCCACGCAGGGGCTTTTCGTGCCCGGCTCGGTCTTCAAGATCGTGACCGCCGCAGCGGCGCTCGGATCGGGTGCCATCGAGCCGGGAACGACCTATCCCACGGACGAGGAGTACGAGGACGGCTTCCGCGTGGACGGCTTCGCGATCAACGACTCGCCCCGCTCGTTCCAGAGGGACCGCCCGCTGGACTTCTACGAGGCGACCGAGGTGTCCAGCAACATCTATTTCGCGCACGCCGGACTGGATGCGGGCGCTGAGGAGATGCTCGCCTGGGCGGAGCGCTTCGGCTTCGGCGCACCCCTCGACTTCGACCTGCCCACGGCTGCCAGCCAGGTGACCAGCGGCGATGGACCGCTGTCGGGCTTCACCGACCGGGTGGAGCTGGCCAACGCGGCGTACGGCCAGGGCGAGACGCTCGTCACACCGCTGCAGATGGCCCTGGTGGCGGCCTGCGTTGCCAACGACGGGGTCGTGATGCGGCCCCACCTGGTGGATCGGCTGGAGTCTGAGAGCGGACGGGTCAGCACGGTCGGAACGTCCGAGGTGCGCACTGTGATGAGCGCAGCTGACGCCGAGGTCATCACCCGTGCCATGGTGGGGGCCGTGGAGGGAGAGTTCGGCGCGTTCTTCGCCGGGGGCGCGAAGGTTCCGGGCGTGACCACGGCGGGCAAGAGCGGCAGCGCCCAACTCGCGGAGGGGCGCCCGCACTCCTGGTTCATCGGCTTCGCGCCAGCGGAGCGGCCGCGCATCGCCATCGTCGTCCTCGTGGAGCGCGCGGGTTCCGGCTCAGAGGTCGCTGTGCCCATGGCGGGCGACCTGATGTCGCTCTACCTGGGGCTTGAGGAGTAGGCGTGGCCATTGCTCATCTACGGCCTTCGTGGATCCCGCGACCAACGGTTCGGGGCGGCAGCAAGTGACCGGACCCAGCCGTATCCCCGGCCCGGCCGGGCCATCGAGGCCGATCCACGCTTGGCAGGGCCGACGGTCAGGTATCCCAGGCGGTCGGATGAGGCCATCCGTCGCTTACCGCCGCACCCATCCGTAAGATGCGGGAACCGTGTGCCGCGCAGTGCCGGCTCCGCGTGCCGCGCAGCACCGGATCCGCCGAGCGGAACCTGATCGACCTGACTGCCACCGGTGCCTGCCCGCCGCGAACGGACACTGTCCCTAGACGGCACAGACAACCGCATACAGACTCCCGGCGTACCATCCTCCGACCGGCGCTGCGTCACGAGCCCAGGGGGACCCAGCGAGCCACGCTCAGGTACGGCAGCGAGGAACCAGCACAGTGTCCAAGATCC
>JBBSMF010000117.1:0-5234 GCA_038233295.1 Candidatus Limnocylindrales bacterium
GCGATGCCAGCGCGAGTTGTTCGTGACATAAATGACCGTGTCGCCGGCCGCCTGGCGGGCGGCGAGGAGGCCGGCCATGCCCGGCAGCGCGGTCTCGCCGCGATAGACGACTCCGTCCAGGTCCACCAAAAGCAACACGTCGGGATGGTAGCCGCCACACTGCGAGCCACCCGATGAGCCGCGCCGACGATGAGCTCCAGCTGCTGCTCGTCGACGGCAACAACCTGATGCATCGGCTCCGCGGCACGCGCGACGACGCTGGCCTCGCCTGGCTCATCCCGCGCTTGCGCGCCTGTCTGGCGCCCGGAACCACGGCCATCCTGGTACTCGACGGACATCCCTTCCCCGGCGAGCCGCCCCGCCAGAACGCCGCCCCCGGCGTCGAGTTGCGCCACTCCGGCCGGGTGGACGCGGACACGGCCATCGTGGAGATCCTGGAGGCGCGGCCCTTCGCCGATCGGGCCCGCACGGCGGTCATCACGGACGACCGAGGGCTGACGGAGCGAGCCAAGCGTGTCGGTGGACTTACGCGGCGACTGGACTGGCTGCGCGTCCGACTCGAGCGGCCACCGACCGCCACGTCGCCCCGCGCGAGCGGATCGTCCGGCCGGACACTCACCGGTCGTCCGGGCAGCGCCCTGGGCGGCGGCCGGCCGCCGCGGACCGGATCGCCACCACCCACCGGTGAGGATGCACGACCCTGGCGTCCCGGCCGGGGAGCCACTACGAAGCGCGGCAACCCGCGGCGCGGTCGACGCAGCACCGACGGGACATAGGCGAGATGGCCGGGGTATCAGGCCACGTGGCCGCTGACTCGCGCCTGGCCGCGGCACTTGCAACCCCGTCGCAACCCGGGACCCCATCGAGACGATGACCGTGCCCCGCCCGGCGCAGCAAGGTGACCTCATGAGGACCCTCGAAGCTGTCGGCCGTGGCGTCGCAACGGGCACGGTGGCGACACTGGCCATGAGCGTACCGATGCTGGCCGCCACCCGGCTGGGCATCGTTCGCCGTCAGGCACCGGAGCAGATCACCGACGGCCTGCTTCAGAGAGCCGGCCTGACCGAGGATGTCCGGAGCGACTCGGCACGGGACGCCCTGGCCGCGGGGAACCACCTCCTATTCGGCGCCGTGGGGGGCATCGGCTTCGCACTCCTCGCACGCCGTTTGCCGCCGACGATCCCGCCCATCGCGGCGGGCGTGGCCTACGCGCTCATCATCTGGACCGTCAGCTACGCCGGCTGGGCACCGGCCCTGCGCCTGATGCCGCCGCTCGACGACGACGAGCCGGCTCGGCCGGCAGTCATGCTGGGTGCTCATCTCGTCTACGGCGCCGTACTGGGAGCAACGACTCCGACCAACGGCCGCGCCCCGACGCACCGATAGTCGCAGCGCGGGAGCCGGCAGCGGCTCCGCTATCATCCGGGCGTGGAACAGGACCCTTGGAGCGCCTTTCTGGACTTCCTCCAGTCCATCATGGTCCCGGACTGGAACGCGCTCATCGGCCTGCTGCCGTTCTTCCTCATCCTGGGCGTGATCGGTCCCATCGTCACGATCATGATGCTGATGCAGGTCCGGTACCTGTTCCACCGCCGCGGCGGCCGCGTGCGTCGGGTGGAGGAGGAGCCGGTATCCGCGCCGCTGGACGCCCATGGCAGGCCCGCCTTCCCGCCCAACGCGCCCTTCTGCGAAGAGCACGCCGTGATCTACCCGGCCGGTGCGCGGAGCTGCGAGATCGACCGTGCCGAGCTTTCCGTGCGCTGTCCCATCGACCAGACCACGCGGCTCGCCTCCCAGGAGCTCTGCCGCGTCTGCGGCACGCGATACGTGCTGGGCGCTTCCCGCACCGGCGTGACGGTCCGCCGCAGCGGTCGTCCCCCGGAGGGCGGCGCAGCCGTCGCCTGAGAGGAGCATGACACTGGCCAAGTGGTCGCTCTACCTCTTCTACGCGGGCGGCCTCACGCTGCTCCTAGGTTTCGGTCTGTACGTGGCGCACACGACGGTGCTGGCCGTGCGTGGACGCGTGGCCGGCGGTGTCCTCCGATCCGGCCTGGTCGGTGCCGGGGCCGGAGGGGGCGGCTTCGGATCCACGTCGATCACCCTGGGCGGTCCGGACGGGTCGGTCGGAGGCGGGTCGGTGGGACGCGGTTCGCTCCGCGGAAACGCTATCGATGGCCCGGGTCAGAGCCGCACCACGGCCGGTGATATCGGTTCGGCGTTCGCCTGGTCGTCGCTGCTGCTTCTCGGTCTCTCCTTGGCCATCCGCGGCTGGATCGTGGGCCGCGGACCGTGGGGCAACATGTACGAGTTCTCCATCGCCTTCGCGTTCGGGATCCTGGCTGGCTACGTACTGCTCCAGCGGCGCTACCCCATCCGCGCCATCGGGTTCCTGCCCATCGGCCTGGCCCTCTTCCTGGTCGGCTATGCCATCACTCTGCCGGCGGACATCGAGCCGCTCGTGCCGGCCCTGGAGAATGCCCCGCTCCTGACCATCCACGTGGCCATGGCCATGATCAGCTACGGGATCTTCGCCACCAGCTTTGGCGCGGCCGTGGGCTACCTGATCCAGGGACCGACCGACCGGGTGCGCTGGCTGCCCTCGGCCAAGGTGCTGGACGAGGTGGCCTATCGCGCGGTCATCATCGGCTTCCCCATCTTCGCCACGCTCATCATCCTGGGCTCCTGGTGGGCGGCCATCGCCTGGGGCCGGTATTGGGGCTGGGACCCCAAGGAGACATCGGCACTGGTCACGTGGCTCATCTATGCGGTCTACCTGCACGCGCGCAACCAACGTGGCTGGGCGGGCCGGCCGAGTGCCCTGATCCTGGTGGTCGGCTTCGGGGCCGTGCTGTTCACCTACTTCGGGAACCTCTTCTTCTCCGGCCTTCATAGCTACAGCGGTCTGTAAGGCCGTGTGCCCGAGTGCGAGCCTCGCGGAGAGGTCGCGGCTGGAAGGCTCGGCGGCATGACCTTCAGACGCGGCGCCCGGCTCGATCCGGGTCAGGTCCGTGATGTGCGCGGCCGCTCCGGCGGCCTGGGCGGGCGGGGCATCGCTATCGGGGGCGGGGGCGGGCTGATCGGCGTCATCGCGCTGGTGCTCATCGTGGTCCTGGGCGGCGGACCCGGTGGCAGTTCCGGTGGGCTCGACTCGCTGCTGAACCAGCCCATCGGCGGTGGGGCCGGCGCGGGCGGGGAGAACGACCTCTCTCAGGAATGCCAGACCGGCGCCGATGCCAACGCGCGCGAGGACTGCCGCATCATCGGCTACGTGAACAGCCTGAACGACTACTGGGCCGGCACCTTCGGACAGGAGGGGCTGCGCTACCGCGAGGCGACGACCACCCTCTTCGATGGCCCCATCCAGACCGGCTGCGGCCAGGGCTCTCCCGCCACGGGACCCTTCTACTGTCCCTCGGATGAGACCGTCTACATCGACCTGGGTTTCTTCGACACTCTGGAGGAGCGCTTGGGCGGATCGGATGGTCCCTTCGCACAGGCCTACGTGGTGGCGCACGAGTACGGCCACCATGTCCAGAACCTGCTGGGCGACCTGGGGGCACAGGACCCCGGGGCGGACGGTGGCTCCGTGCGCACCGAGCTACAGGCGGACTGCTACGCCGGAGCTTGGGCTGCCAACGCCGCGGAGACCGGCTACCTGGAGCCGCCGAGTCGTGCCCAGATCACCGACGCGCTGGAGACGGCCGCGGCTGTCGGCGACGACCGGATCCAGCAAGCCTCAGGAGGCGGTGTGGACCCGCATACCTGGAGCCACGGCTCGTCCGAGCAGCGCCAGGAGTGGTTCCTGCGCGGGTACGAGGGCGGCACGCAGCAGGATTGCGACACCTTCCGCGTCGATATCTGACCGCGCGGTCGGGTGCGTGGCGGCCGGGTGCCGGGTGCCTGGTGGCGGGCGCCGGGCGCCGGGTGCCGGGTGCCGGGTGGTGCCGGGTGCCGGGTGCCGGGTGCCGGGTGCCTCGGACAGCATGACCCGTCGGTAATGGCTCCGGCAGGACTGGAGGGTGATGGAGTCGTTGACCGGCCTGAGGTCTTATGGACCCATACCAGAACGTGACTCGTCCCCGCCCTCCTCGGGGTCCGCAGACACACCGTAGAGCCGGTCGAATCGCCGGTCGAAGGCCCGTCACCTCCCTGACGACCGACGACCCATCGACCGGCTCTATGCACGTCCCGATCCCGGCGTCGACCGGGCTGAGCGGCCGATGCGGAGCATCCGGAGGCCTCCCGACGCACCCGTCGTCCCCGTTCTTCCCATATGTGCCATGGGGCGACGTTATACAGGGCGGGCCAGCCTTTCAGGGAGGTCGCGGCGTCTTGGGGCCCGCGTTCCCCGCGGATCACGCTCAGCGGCCCGGACCGCCGCGCCGGTCCTGACAGGAATCCAGGCTGAGGAGGTTGGTGGAGTCGGATAACGTCGCCTAGGGCGACGTATGACAAGAGCCGGCGTATCCCCAGCCTGTCCACGAACGCTCCACCAGGTCGTCCACAGCCTCCGCCGCTATCGAGCCGTTCAGCACCACATGTAGTGGAGCAACGCTCGAATAGGGCCCCACATCTTGTGTTCAGAGGGTTGACAGGGGCACCTCGCGAGAGTAGCGTGGGAGGTCCGCGCAGCAGCTCGGAGGGCCGTCCTGCGGGGCGGCGAGCACGGCAAGAGTGGAGGACGAGACGATGGGTCGAGCGGCCGGCAAGTCGGGCACCAAGGAGCACAAGGGCGTCTCATCGGTGCTTGCCCGTCGCTCGGCGGAGGCCGCATCAGCGGTCCTTTCCCGCTCCCCCGCCGCCACCGCCTCCCGCGCCATCGACGCCGAGGGCCGCTTCACCGGTGCCGGTGCGCGCGGCCTGACCTTCGAACGTCGCTGGACCACGCCCGGCGTGCATCCCTACGACGAGGTCGCCTGGGAGCAGCGCACCGCCTCGATCAGCAACGAGTCGGGCAAGAGCGTCTTCGAGCAGACGGACGTGGAGGTGCCCGCCTCCTGGAGCCAGCTGGCCACCAACGTGGTCGTCAGCAAGTACTTCCGGGGCCACATCGGCACGGCCGGTCGGGAGCGCTCCGTGCGCCAGCTCATCGACCGCGTGGTCAACACCATCTGCGGCTGGGCGGCCACGCAGCACTACTTCGCCACGGACCAGGACCTGGAAACGTTCAAGGCGGAGCTGACCCACCTGCTGCTGCACCAGAAGATGGCCTTCAACTCGCCGGTCTGGTTCAA
>JBBSMF010000118.1:0-5226 GCA_038233295.1 Candidatus Limnocylindrales bacterium
CAGATCTCGGCGGCGAGACGTAGTGCGGCGGCCGCGTCAGCACTGCCGCCGCCCAGACCCGCTGCGATGGGGATGCGCTTCTCCAGCTCCAGCTCCAGCGGCGGCAGTGGCACGCCCGCCTCGGCTCGCAGGAGCCGGACCACACGCAGGACGATGTTCCCCTCGAGGGGCGCATCGACCGCTCCGCTGACCGTGAGCCGGTCGACGGTGTGTGGAGGCTCTGCCGCCCGGATCACGAGGTGGTCGGACAGGCCCACACGCAGGAACACCGAGGCCAGCTCGTGGTATCCATCGGGACGGCGCCCGGTCACCGCCAGTGCGAGGTTGACCTTGGCGCGGGGTCGCGCCTCGAGGCGCATGGTCAGCGTCCCTGGGCCGTCAGGGCAGCAGCCCGATGGCCGCCGAGAGCGCCAGCCACTCATCCACCGACACGGTCTGCGGCCGTCGGTCGGGCTCGATGCCGGCCGTCTCGAGCGCCGCCGTGATGCGCTCGCGGCCCACCACCGGTAGCTGGCGGATGAGCACGTTATGGATCATCTTGCGCCGCTCGCGAAAGCCCGCCTGGACGAGCCGCCACAGCTCGTCCTCCTCCCCTTCCGGGAGCCGGCGCGGTCGCAGCCTGCCGGACACCACGGCCGAGTCCACCTCGGGAGCCGGCTCGAAGGCCGAAGCTGGCACGATCCGCAGGAGCTTGACATCGGCGTGGTACTGGACGAAGACGGACAGGTAGCTCATGCCGCCCGGCGGCGACGTGACGCGCTCCGCCACCTCGCGCTGCAACATCAGCACGAAGCGCTCCGGGCGTGGCGCCCGGCCCAGGAACAGATGCAGGATGGGCGAGGTGATGTGGTACGGCAGGTTGGCCACCAGGTCGTAGGGCGGCTCGACCAGGTTCGACACGTCTGCATCCAGCACGTCCGTTTCCGTGAGCACGAAGCGGGGGTCGTCCCCGAACCGCTCGCGAAGATGGCCCGCCAGCCGTCGATCCACCTCCACGGCGCTGAGGCGCGCGGCGCCGGCCGACAACAAGGCCCCGGAGAGGATGCCGATCCCCGGACCGATCTCCAGCAGCGACCGGCCGGCCGGCGCGGCGGCTTCCACGATCGCCTCCAGCACCTCGCCGTCGACCAGGTGGTTCTGGCTGTACCGCTTGGAGGCTGCCAGCCCGTGCCGGCGGAGGTAGCGCTCGACGGCTTCCGCCCCGAGATGCCGCGCATCCAGGATGTCCGCCCCGGGATCCGGCGCCTGGTCCGCGCCGGACATCAGACCACCAGCTTCAAAGACGGCCGGGCATCCAGATCCGTCCCTGCCCGTGTTCCCGCCTGCAAGCGATGCCAGGCCGCTGCGCCGATCATCGCCGCGTTGTCCGTGCAGAGCGCCGGCCGGGGCACGACCAGGGGGATGCCACGTGCCGCCGCGCCATCGGCCAGGCGTTGACGCAGCACGGCGTTGGCCGCCACGCCGCCACCCAGCACGATGGTGCGCGCCGTGCTGCGCTCCGCCGCTCGGAGGGTCTTGGTGGCCAGCACCTCCACCACCGAATCCTGGAAGGCCCAGGCGAGCTCAGCCACCGACTCTTCGGACAGACGGCTACCGTCCGGCTCTTCCCGCCCGGCCCCTGGCTGGCCCAGCTCAGCGCTGACCGCTCGACGTGCGGCGGTCTTCAGGCCGCTGAAGCTGAAGTCGTCGCTGTCGCCCAACCATGCCCGCGGAAAGCGGCGGTCACGACGCGTGGCCCCCGAAGCCGCGCGCATGATGGCCGGTCCCCCGGGATAGGTCAGCCCCAGCATGCGCCCGACCTTGTCGAAGGCCTCTCCCGCCGCGTCGTCCACGGTCTGGCCCAGCAGGCGGTAGTCCAGGTGGTGGCGCATCTCCACTAGGAACGTGTGGCCACCGCTGACGACCATGGCCACCAGCGGGAACTCCGGCTCGGGGGGTGCAGGTTCGTCCCGGTCGTGGAGCCAGGCGGCGTAGATATGGCCCTCCAGGTGATTCACCGGCACCAGCGGCAGGTCCGTGACCCAGGCGAGCGTCTTGGCCATGGTTATCCCGACGAGCAGGGATCCGGCCAGCCCGGGTCCTTCCGTCACCGCGACCGCGTCCACGTCCGACCACCGCTCGATGCCGGCCCGTGACCGCGCTTCCTCCAAGACGGGCAGCATCCAGCGCAGATGGGCCCTCGCCGCGACCTCCGGGACGATGCCGCCGGTGTCGGCATGCAGGGCCACCTGGCTCGCGACGACGTTGGCCACGATGCGGCGCCCTTCCTCCACGACCGCCACCGCCGTCTCATCACAGGAGGTCTCGATGGCCAGGATCAGGCCGCTCATCGGCGGACCTCGGCCCGGCCCGGGTCTTCCTCGGGGACCACCGGGAGCGACCCATAGTGGCCGGCCAGGGAGCGCATCCGGTCCTGCATCTCGGGCGAATCGAGACGGTCGGTGGTCATGATCAGGGCGTCCTCGCCGTTGTCCGAGTAGTACCGCGGCCGTAGGCCCACGGGCCGGAACCCGAAGCGTGCATACAGGGCACGGGCGGCGATGTTCGAGAGTCGCACCTCAAGGGTCGCCACCGAGGCGCCCACGTCATGGGCCACGCGCATGATCTCCACCATGAGCAGCCCGCCGATGCCCTGCCGGCGCCACGAGGGCAGGACCGCGAAGGTGGTCACATGGGCTTCGTCGACCATCAGCCAGATGCCGCCGTAGGCCACGGTCTCGCCGCCCGCCTTCACCAGCAGATACCTGGCCAGGCGGTTCATCTCCAGCTCCTGCCGGAAGGCGTAGGCCGGCCAGGGCACGGGAAAGGAGGAACGCTCGATCTCATGGACGTCCGGGATGTCGGCCACGGTCATGGCACGGACCCGGAGCGCTACCGGAGGTCGGGTGACCACGACCCACCGGCGGCCACCGCGATCCCGCGCGGCAGCGCGACGTACTCCGGCACCAGCGTCGCGGCGTCGACGCGTTCGCCGGCCAGGAACCGCTGATGGCCAAGAGCGAGGAGCGCCTCGGCCAACCCGTCGAGGGCGTCGCGTCCTCGCGCCGCCGCTTCCGGACCGAGTGGCGCTGAGGCGATCTCCACGGTCATCGCGTCGCTCCCGCCGACCTGAGCGGGCAGGGGGGATCCCGGCGCCAGGAGATCCACGGGGCAGGCCAGTCGCGCCGCCCCCCCTGGGTCGTACACCCTGGCCAGGTAATGGTCCCGAGCGCCCGCAGCCAGCAGCACGAGCATGGTCGCCTCGCCGGGAATGTCACTCTCCGCCGGCTGGCCGGGTCGGGAGGCTGCATGGGCGAGCGCCTCGACCGTGGGTACGCCCAGAAGCGGGACGTCAAGGATGAAGGCGAGCGTCTTGGCCGTGGCCAGGCCTATCCGCAGGCCGGTGAAGCTGCCGGGGCCGGTGCCCACCACGATCCCGTCGAGCGAGCGTGGCTGCAGGCCCGCCGCCGTCAGCAGCGCTGTCACCAGGTCGAGCAGCTCGCCGGCGTCTCGGTCGACGCTCCGGACGCCTCGGACGCTGCCGCCCTCGGCCAATGCGACGGAGGTGCGGCGGGTCGAGGTGTCGATCGCCAGCAGCGTTCCGGATTCCTTGCTCACGCGCCACTCTCCATCTCGTCGCCTGTCCCGGCTGCGGCGTCCCGCGATCCCCAGCCCGCTGCCAACGAGAGATAGCCGGTGTGTCGCGCCGGGTCGGGGGTGGAAAGCTCGATGCGGCGCTCATCGCCATCAGCCAGGAAGAAGCGCACCTCCAGCCGGTGCGGATCCAGGCCGGGCTCCAGGCGATCGGCCCACTCGGTGAGGGTGACGCCGGCCTCCTGGCGATCGTCAAGGAGGCCACCCGCGATTGCCTCCTCTGCCCCACCGAGCCGGTAAAGGTCCTGGTGGAATAGTCGCAGCCTGCCGGCATACTCGGCCATGAGCGTGAAGCTGGGGCTGTTGACGACCTCCGCGATGCCCAGGCCCCGGGCGAAGCCCTTGGCGAACTGCGTCTTCCCCGCGCCCAAGGGCCCGATGAGCGCGATGCGGTCCCCTGCCGCCGCCACGCCAGCCAGCAGCGCGCCGAGCTCGCGCGTTCCCGCAGCACTGGCGCTGTGCACCGATATCGCGCGTGCGGACACCGTCGCAGCCGTCGAGGAAGGGGCCATCGAGCTAGGTTAGTCCAAGCGTTCCAGGTCGGCGAGCGCGATGATCCGGCGCTCGACGGGTTCGCTCGCGTTCCGGCTTGCGAGCGACACGAGGCCGGCCGGGAGGTAGACGCCGCCACTGGCACGGACCTGACCGCGCAGCTCCACCAGCCGCCCTTCGCGTCCCAGGTCGCGCCCGGCGGTGACCCGCACCGGTCCAGGCGACGTGCGGCGGACGGCTCCGAGGTCGAGGAGCACGTGCGGCGGATCGGTCACGATCGACACTTCCCGGCCCGCGACCGCCCTCAGCGCGTCCCAGGCCGGTCCGGCGATGGGCCTTGGGCCGTACCCGTCGAGCACCAGGACGGCGAAGGGTGCCGGCGGCTGGATCGATAAGCGTTGACGTGCCTGCGATGCTTCCAGCTGCCGCAGATCCTTTCCCAGTAGGCCGCCGCTGATGATCCCGCGCACGCCCAGGGCTCGAGCACGGGTGATGGTCTCGATGTCCACGCGTGCGCCTGCCACGACGATCGAGCCGGCAGCTGCCACATCGATGGCCGAGGCGCGCAGGCCATCCTCCGGCGTGGCCACCGCGACGATCAGCGGACCGCGCACCGACCGGCCCCAGCAGAAGACCCCGGGCAGACCGTCGCCCTCGGCGCGAACCGAGATGCCCCGCCCATCGACGGAATCCACGACGCCGCTGACCACGGCAACGGCCTGGTCGCCGGCGGTCGCCGAGCGTGAGGCCGTGGCTTGCTCATCGGCGACGTGCTCCAAGAGCGCGTCGCCGATGCTGATGACATCGCCCGGCGCGACGGTCGGTCGGTCAGCGGGCTCCAGCCTGAACCAGCAGAGCGGCGAGCCAACCAGGGAGGCGCGAGTCGCCACGAACCGGTCGGGCGCTGGGCGCGTCTCTCCTCTCATGGTTCGAGGCCCGGCCAGAGGGCCCGTTCCCAGCCATCGAGCTGCGCACGCCGTCGGTCGGCGCGCTCGTGCAGGCGCAACGGTGTCTCGCGGGCATCCAGGAGCAATCCGGCCAGGCCGCCCGTCAGCTCCGTCGCCACCTGGCGGTCGCGGACGCCCACCATCGTGGGTTCGC
>JBBSMF010000119.1:0-5216 GCA_038233295.1 Candidatus Limnocylindrales bacterium
AGCGCCATGGGGCGCTGAGAGTGCGGCCGGTGCCGCAGACCCTCGGAACCTGATCTGGTTCGTACCAGCGAAGGGAGTCCAAGCCGCGACCCCCGTCCCATGCAAACCGGAGGTCGTGCCATGCCCGGGACATCCGCATTCGTGAGGGTCGTCATCGTCGCCGACGGCGACGTCGATGCCGCAGCGCTGCGCCGTGCCGCGACCAGCGGCGAGGGGCGGGTGTCGCTGCTGGCAGCCGACGGCGGGGCGCTCAAGGCCGAGGCCGCTGGCCTGCGCCCGAACCTGGTGCTGGGCGACGGCGACTCGCTCGATGAGGCCGATGGGGCGCGTCTGCGCGCCGCCGGTGTGGAGGTCCGGATGGTCGCGCCGGAGAAGGACATGAGCGACACGGAGCTCTGTCTGCGCGAGGCGCTGGCCATGGGCGCCACGTCCGTGCGCATCCACGGCGCGCTGGGCGGCCCGCGACCGGAGCACAGCCTGGCCAACGTGGCACTCCTTGCGCTTCCCGAGTTGGCCGGCTTCGACGTCTCGATCGAGCACGGCCGGGGCACCGTCCGGCTCTTCGGGGCCGCCCACGGGCCGGGGCGGATCGAGCTGGCCGGCGCTCCCGGGGAGTTCCTGTCGCTCCTGCCGCTGGCACCCGGCGCGCTGGGCATCACGACGCATGGCTTGCGCTACCCGCTGAACGACGAGGACCTGGACCATGGGCCATCGCGCGGCCTGTCCAACGAATTCCTCGGGGGGCGCGCCACGGTGACCGTACGTCAGGGCCGCCTTCTGGTGACCCATAGCCACAGGACCGGGGGGATCTCATGAAACGACTCACGGCGGCAGTGGCCGCCCTGATCATCGCTGGCTGCAACGGCAGCGGAGACGGCAGCGGCGGGGGAGGCCAGCTTCCGCCCCCTGCGTCTCGCACGGAGTTGGTGGTCATGACCCACGACTCATTCGCCCTGCCCGATGAAGCCATCAGCGCGTTCGAGGATGAGCAGGGGGCGACGCTGCGGATCCTGCGCTCGGGAGACGCCGGCTCCATGGTCAACCAGGCCATCCTATCGCGCGAGGATCCCCTGGCAGATGTGCTCTTCGGCGTGGATAGCAGCTTCCTCACCAGAGCCCTGGACGCCGACATCTTCCTGCCCTATGGATCACGGGAGCTGGCGGCGGTGCCGGAGATCTTCCAGGTGGACGACCGGCAGCGCGTGACGCCCATCGACCACGGCGAGGTGTGCCTCAACATCGATCGCGAGGCCTTCGCCAACGAGGATCCCCCAGCCCCGACCAGCCTGGAGGATCTGACGCTGCCGGAGTACCGGGGCATGCTCGTGGTGCAGGACCCGGCCTCCTCGTCGGTCGGTCTCTCATTCCTGCTGGCGACCGTCGCGCGTTTCGGTGAGGAGGGCTGGCGCGAGTACTGGGCGGGCCTGCGCGAGAACGACGTGCTGGTGAGTGACGGCTGGGAGGACGCCTACTACGGGCGCTTCTCTGGAGGTGCCGGGGAAGGCGACCGGCCCATCGTCGTGTCGTATGCCTCGAGCCCAGCAGCCGAGGTCGCCTTCGCCGAGACGCCCACCGCTGAGGCCCCCACAGCGGTCGTCCTCGACGGCTGCTATCGCCAGGTGGAGTTCGCGGGCATCCTCCAGGGCACGGATCAAGCGGAGCTGGCCGGCGCGTTCATCGACCACCTGCTCTCGCGCCCGGTCCAGGAGGCCATCCCGCTGGAGATGTTCGTCTATCCCGTGCGCGGGGACGTGACGCTCCCAGAGGTCTTCCTGGAGCACGCGAAGGTGGTGGAGGAGCCGCTCGAGTTGCCCATGGACCAGGTCGAGGCGAACCGCCAGCGATGGATCGCGGAGTGGACGGACATCGTCCTGCGCTGAGCGGCCGTGGCGCGCTCCTGTTGGGAGCTCCACCGCTGCTCTTCCTGCTCCTCTTCTTCGCCTATCCCGTGGCGTCGATCGTGGGCCTGGGGCTCTCCGGCGGCACGGACAGGGGCGCCGCCGCGGGTGTGCTGGACACGTGGCTGGATGCGCGCACCGTGGAGGTCCTGCGCTTCACGCTCTGGCAGGCGGCGCTCTCCACGGTGCTGACGGTCCTGGCCGCGCTGCCGGGCGCCTACGTCTTCGCCCGCTTCCGCTTCCGGGGCAGGCGGCTGCTCCGCGCGGCCACCACCGTGCCGTTCGTGCTGCCCACCGTGGTCGTCGCCTCGGCGTTCCTGGCGCTGTTGGGTCCCCGCAGCCCGCTCAACGATATGGCCGCACTGCTGGGCGTGCCGGGACCGATCGTTCGCCTGGAGGGAAGTCTCTGGGCCATCCTGCTGGCCCACGTGTTCTATCTCTATGCCGTCGTCCTGCGCCTGGTGGGCGGCGTCTGGTCCAACCTGGACCCAGGCACGGAAGAGGCGGCGCGAGTGCTCGGTGCGACCCGCTGGATGGCCTTTCGACAGGTGACGCTTCCCCTGCTGTGGCCGGCCATCGCGTCGGCCGCGGCCATCGCCTTCTTGTTCACGTTCACCTCGTTCGGGGTCATCCTGCTGTTGGGCACGCCCGGCACAGCCACGCTGGAAGTGGAGATCTACCGGACGACGGCGCTTCTGCTGGACCTGCCGGTCGCGGCCGCGCTGGCACTGCTCCAGATGGGCAGCGTGCTGCTGCTCCTGCTGCTTTACGGGCGCCTCCAGGACCGGCTCACGATCGAGCGGGGCCTACGTCCCCCGGCCGACGTCACTCGTCCGGTCTCCGACCGTCGCAGCCGCCTGGTGGCCGGGGCGACCCTGGGCTCCATGGGGCTGCTGCTCGCGCTGCCACTGCTCGTGCTGGTGGAGCGCTCGTTCGCCTCGGGCGACGGTCACGGCCTGGAGGCCTACGCAGCCCTCTTCCAGGCCGGCGGTCGCGCTGGCGCGTTCGTGGCGCCCGCCGAGGCCATCGGCAACTCCCTGCTGTTCGCCGGCGCCACGGTCATCCTGGCCTCGCTGCTGGGGCTCATGTCGGCGGCCGTCGTCGCCTACCGGCGGGGCTGGAGCTCCCGCGGGCTGGATGCGCTGCTCATGCTGCCGCTGGGGACCTCGGCAGTGACGCTGGGCTTCGGCTTCATCGTGGCGCTGGACCAGCCGCCGCTGGATCTGCGCACCTCGCCGCTGCTCATCCCCATCGCGCACACGCTGGTGGCGATGCCCTTCGTGGTGCGCGCCACGGTGCCCCTCATCCGCGCCATCCAGCCGCGCCTTCGTGAGGCGGCCGCGGTCCTGGGCGCGTCACCCCGCCGCACCTGGCTGGAGGTCGATGGCCCGGTGATCGCCCGGGCCGCGCTGGTCGGGGGTGGCTTCGCCTTCGCCGTCTCCCTGGGCGAGTTCGGGGCCACCCTTTTCATCGCCCGTCCGGACGTGCCCACGGTGCCCATCGCCATCTTCCGGCTGCTGGGTCAGCCGGGCACGCTCAACTTCGCCCAGGCCATGGCCATGAGCACGATCCTGATGGTGCTCACGGCCGCCGCGGTGCTGCTCATCGAGCGGTGGCGCGGCGAGGCCGCGACGGCCTTCTGATGGGTCCTCGATCGGTGGCCGGATGCTGACCCTGGACACCGTGAGCCTGCGCTACGGCGAGACCCAGGTGCTCGATGCCATCGACCTCGCCGTGGCGGACGGCGAGCTGCTGACCGTGCTGGGGCCCAGCGGCTCGGGCAAGTCCAGCCTGCTGCGCGTGATCGCTGGCCTGGCGCCGCCCGACCGCGGCGCGGTCCACTGGGATGAGCGCGACCTGGCGCGCGTCCCCGTCCATGAGCGCGGTTTCGGCTTGATGTTCCAGGACTTCGCGCTCTTCCCGCACCGCGACGTCCACGAGAACGTCGCCTTCGGGCTGCGCATGCAGGGCCTTGGCGCCGGGCGGATCGCGGCCCGCGTGGCGGAGGTGCTGGAGCTGGTCGGCATGAGCGGGATGGGGAAACGGGCCGTGTCGCGCCTCTCCGGAGGTGAGCAGCAGCGCGTCGCGCTGGCCCGCGCCATCGCGCCCAGCCCGCGGCTGCTGATGCTCGATGAGCCGCTGGGGTCGCTCGACCGCGCGCTGCGGGAACGGCTGCCCCTCCAGTTGCGCGACATCGTCCGGGCCATGGGCGCCAGCGCCATCTACGTGACCCATGATCAGGAGGAGGCGCTGGGCATCGCCGACCGCACGATCGTCCTCCGCGACGGCAGGATCGTGGCCGACGCCGCTCCGGCCCGTCTGTGGGCCCAGCCACCCGACGAGTGGGTCGCCCGCTTCCTGGGCTTCCGCAATGTCACACTGGCCTCCGTGCGCGATGGCCGAGCGGAGACGCCCTGGGGGACCGTGCCGCTGCCTGCCGGGGTGCCGGACGGAGAGTGCCGCCTGGTGCTGCGCCCGACCGCCTTCGTGCCCGATCCTGACGGCACCATCCGCGGCCTGGTCACGGCGCGTCTCTTCCGCGGCGACCACCTTCGGCTGGAGCTGGCGGTCCGGACGGCGTCGCCGCTGGATGTCGAGGCGCGCTGGGACCCGCTGCCGTCGCCCGGCGATCAGCTCGCGCTGCGGATCGAGCCGGAGGGCGTGATCGTCCTGCCCGCGGTCGAGAGCGCACCTGGCACGCCCAGCTCCGCCGAAGCGGACCATCGCCCTCCATATCGCGCTAACCTGCGGCCATGACCGCGGCGAACGCCCTTCAGCCCATGCCACAGGCCGGCGACGACGCGCCCGACTTCACCCTGCCCGATGACACCGGTCGGCCCCGCACGCTCTCGGAGCAGCGCGGTCACTGGGTGTTGCTCTTCTTCTATCCCAAGGACGACACACCGGGCTGCACCAAGGAGGCCTGTGCTCTGCGCGACGCGGATCCCGAGATCCAGGCCATGGATGCACGAACCTGGGGCATCAGCATCCTGGGCAGCGGCAGCAAGGCCGCGTTCAAGGCCAAGTACGGCCTGCCCTTCACGCTGCTGGCCGACGAGGATCACCGCGTCGCGGAGACATACGGCGCCTGGGTCCAGAAGACGAACCAGGGCAAGACCTACTGGGGTGTCCAACGCGCCAGCTTCCTGGTCGATCCGTCCGGTCGCTTGATGCGCGTCTGGCCCAAGGTCGACCCGGCTGCCCACGCCGGCGAGGTCCTGACCGCGCTCGCCGAGTCTCGCGCGGTCACTCGATCGGGATAAAAAGGAGACATCGCTCGTGGGGGGAGACGAGCGATGTCTCGGCCCGAAGCATACA
>JBBSMF010000120.1:0-5208 GCA_038233295.1 Candidatus Limnocylindrales bacterium
CGCGGCCTGTCCTACGAGCTCAACGCCTCGCCCGGCAAGATCCTGTCCGGCCGCGATGTCGCCGCCGCCAACCCGGAAGTCTCGGTGATCCTCGGCCACGCCGGCTTTCCTGTCCAGCGCGACGACGACTACTTCGCCCAGTGGAAGTCGGAGATGTCGGCGCTCGGCGAGGTAGAGCACGTGGCCTGCAAGGTGTCCGGCTTCGGCATGGCCGACAACCGTTGGACCATCGAATCGATCCGGCCCTGGGTGCTCCACTGCATCGATGCCTTCGGCCCCGACCGGGTCATGTTCGGCACGAACTGGCCGGTGGACATCCTTTACGCCACGTACCTGGAACAGACCGACGCCTACCGCCGGATCATCGCCGAAGCGGGCTTCAGCCGTGAGGAGCAGGAGAAGATGCTCTACCGCAACGCCGAGCGGCTATACCGGATCTGAGCTGGTGAAGGCCTCCGGCCCCCTCCGGCTCGGCGTCATCGGGGCCGGAGCCTGGGCCATCGCCGCGCATCTCCCGGCCTTCGCCCGGCGCGATGACGTCCTGCCGCTCATCGTCAGCCGGCGCGATCCGATGCTCCTCGAGCGAGTCCGCGACCAATTCGGCTTCAGCCAAGCCTCGACCGACTGGCGCGACGTCATCGCCGCGCGACCGGACCTTGTGGTGATCACTGGGCCGGCGGCCCTCCACGCCCAGCAGGTTCGGGCTGCCCTCGAGGCGGATGCGCACGTCTTGTGCGAGAAGCCGTTCACCATCTCGGCGGCCGATGCGTGGGACCTCACCGTTCTGGCGAGCGAGCGCCGACGGCACCTCGTCCTCTGTTACGCCTGGAACGAGATGGGCATCGTGGAGGGCCTCCGGCGTCTGCTTGATGAGGACGGCGGGGTGGGCCGGATAGAGCACATCGCGCTGGAGATGGCTACGGTCGTGCGCGACCTGCTGGCCCGCGGCGCCACGTACCTGGGCCCGGACGAGTTCTCACCGCCACGCGCGGAGACCTGGACGGATGCGGCCGTGTCGGGCGGCGGCTACGGCCAGGGCCAGCTGACCCATGGCCTCGGGCTGTTGTTCCGGGTCGCCCCCGGCCTGCGGGCGGCCGAGGTGGCCGCCTTCACCGGCGCACCCGACGGAGCCCCGGTGGAACTGCACGATGCCATCGCCGTCCGCTTCGAGAACGGGGCCATCGGCACGGTCGGTGGGGCATCCACGCCGGCCGGCACGTTCGGGGATGTGCACCAGCTGACGTTGCGCCTGACAGGAAGCCGAGGCGTGGCTGTCCTGGACCTCGGAGCGGAGAGCATCCGTCGATCGCGCGGTGCCGGGGATGACCTGCGCCCGGAGCTGACTCGGGACGACGTGCGCTGGTCCTTCCAGCGCGTCGTCGACCGGTTCGTGGATCTGGCGGCCGGGCGCACGGACGAGAACCGCTCGCCGGGCGAGCTCGGGGCGCGAGTGGTCGAGGTCCTCGAGACGAGCTACCGGAGCGCCGCGTCGGGCCGGCTGGAGAACGTGGACCGATCCCTCGGTCCCTGACCCGGGGCGCTCGCGACCACGAGTCCGGCGCGGACGGTCGCCTCGGCGATGAGCCGACCCGGTGCCCTCCTCATCACGTCCCCGCTGTCGACCAGGTCCACCGGCGTCTCGTCGTGACGCAGGACGGCCACGTCCGCCGCCGCGCCAGGCGTCAGGGTCCCCACTTCCCCAGCACGGCCCATGGCGCCCGCCGGGTCCGTGGTAGCCATGGCGATGACGTCCGGCACCGAGAGTCCCAACAGCAGGAACTTGGAGAGTGTCGTGACGAGGTCGAAGACCGGACCATCGACGTTGAAGCGGTGGAGGTCCGAGCTGATGGTGTCCGGCCGGAAGCCGTCCGCCAGGGCCGCCTCGGCGGTCTCCCAGTGGAAGCTGCCCGCGCCGTGGCCCACGTCGAAGAGCACGCCGCGTGACCGTGCCTCGAGCGCCGCCGGCACGATGCGCCCGGTCGACGTGACGATGCCCGGCTCCCAGCCGGTCAGCGCGTGCGTGACGATGTCGCCGGGACCGAGGCGTCCCAGGATCTCCTCGATCGGTGCCGCCGATCCACCGATGTGGACCATCGTCGGCAGGCCCAGCTCGTGGCCGGCTTCCAGCGCACGGTCCAGCCCCACCAGTCCGTTCGGGCCCGCCAGCATCTCGCTGGTCCGAACCTTCAGTCCCACGATCAGGTCCGGATGTGCCCGGCCGACCTCCACGGCCTTGTCCACCATGGCGTAGCGCAGGTCGTGCAGCTCCCCCAGGAAGGGGTCGATCTGGCCCATCGCACTGATGTTGAGGAACGCCAGGATGCGGCCCTCGAAGGGCTCGATGACGTACCGTCGGAAGCCCGGGAAGGTGTTGGCGCCGGCCGACCCCGCGTCCACGATGGTCGTCGCGCCACGCCCCAGATCGTGGGGCCCGGGCTGGATGGACAGGTCGGCCACGCCCCAGTAGACGTGAACGTGGAGGTCCACCAGTCCCGGAACGACATATCGGCCCGAGGCGTCCAGGACACGGGCAGCCGTGTCCCCTGGCAGGTCAGGTCCCACCGCTGTGATGCGCCCGTCGGCGATGGTCACGTCAGCGATGCCATCGAGTCCGTTCGCCGGGTCGATGACCCGACCTCCACGGATGAGCAGATCGGGAAGCATGCGCTCGCCCTCCGGTCGGGGCCCTTCCTGGCGCCTCAATCGATGAGGAAACCGCCGTTGATATCGGTCACTTCGCCGGTTATGTAGCCGGCGTGCTCCGAGGCGAGGAAAGCCACCAGCGAGGCGACCTCGTCCACCGTCCCGAAGCGGCCCACCGGGATGCGGCTGACCAGGTCGCGCGCGTCGGCGATCATGGGCGTGTCGATGAGCGCGGGCGCCAGGGCGTTGGCCGTGATGCCGTGCTTGGCATACTCGTTGGCGATCGACTTCATGAGCGTCATGACCCCGGCTTTGCTCGCCGCATAGGCCGCCACGGACCGGGCTCCGCCGGCCTTGCCCGCGCTGGAGCCGATACCCACGATCCGGCCGTACCCCGCCTCGCGCATGGCGGGCAGCGCGCGCCGCGCACACAGGAAAGCGCCAGTGAGGTTGATGGCCATGGTCCTGTCCCACAGCTCGCGCGTCGTCTCCTCGAACGGGACGATGGGGTAGATCCCGGCGTTGAGGACCAGCACGGACGGGGCGCCTAGCTCAGCCTCGACCTTCGCGAAGGCCGCCTCGACGGCCGCCTCGTCGCTGACATCGCAGCCGAGCCCCAAGATCCCGTCGTGGGCCGGTGCTTCGAGATCCAGCGCTGCGACCTTGGCGCCGTTGCCCGCCAGGACCTCCGCGATCCGCTGACCGATGCCACGCCCCGCGCCCGTCACTACCGCTACTCGGCCGGTCAGTCCCTGCACCTGGATCATTCGCAGACTCCTTTTTCGGTGCGCCGCTCGGTCGCTGCGGCTGGTTACGTTTCCAGACAGCCATTAGCATACCGCCAGCACGCTCCGGAGGAAGGCATGCGCATCGGCATCGACAGCTACTCGTACCACCGGCGATACGGAGAGCACCGGACCGCAGAAGCACCTTCGAGCCACGCCGCGTGGCCGCTGGAGCCCGGCCCCGCCCTGGTTCACGCGCGCACCGTCGGGGCGGAGGTCATCTTCCTGGAGACCTGCTACCTGCCCGAGCCGGAGATGATCGACGAGGCAGCCCTCACGGAGGCAGGACCGGCAGCGGTCGGCTTCTCGTGGGGTCATCCCTGGCCGGTCGGGCAGTTCCACGGACTCGACGGCGGCCGGTCGTACGGTGCCGAACAGGAGCTGGGCCGCTGGATCGAGGCCGCCGCTCGCTTCGGACACGACGTGCTGCGCATCACGGCCGGCAGCCCTGCCTCACGCGGTGACGAACCGGCCGCTGTCCTCGTCGAGCGGCTGGTCGGGCCGGTCCGCCGCGCCGCCGATCACGCCGCCGAGCGCGGCATCCGACTCGCCCTGGAGAACCACGGTGACCTGCGCGTCGCGGACATCCTGGACCTGCTCGCCCGGGTGGATCGGCCCAGCCTCGGAGTGTGCCTGGACAACGTGAACCTCATCCGCGTTGGCGATGACATGGCCGAAGGGACCGCGGCGCTGGCGCCGCACACGTTGCTCGTCCAGCTCAAGGACCACGAGGCGGGCGATCCGACCGTCTGGGGCGGCCCCGTGTGCACCGCACTGGGTGAGGGGGTAGCCGACCTGGACCGCCTGCTGGCGATCCTGGCCGCCGCCGGCTTCGATGGTCCCGTCTGCGTCGAGCTCGCCTCGCTGGGTCCGGCGGACGTGGATGAGCTCACCATGATCGAGCGCAGCGTCGATCGGCTGCGGGAGCACCTGCCGGGTCAGCCCCAGTGAGCGGGCTCAGCTCCTGACTCGACCATCAGACGATCGACGTGGCGGTGGAACCAGTCGATGCGCAGCCGCGGTGCCTCGCCGCGGGCCACGCGCAGGCTCGGCTTCCGTTCGAGCAGTCCGCGTGTCGCCGCGACGATCTCGGCACGGGCCAGCTGGTAGCCGATACAGAAGTGTTTCCCGCGACCGAAACCCAGATGGTTGGCGACGCCATCGATCCGGCCTCCGGCGCGGCTCTCCTTGCCCAAGCGAAGGTCCGGACGGTCGAGGTCGAACCGACGCGGCTCCGCGAAGACCGTCTCGTCATTGTTCGCGGAGATCAGCGCCACGCGCACGATCTCGCCAGCCGCGATGGTCTGCCCGTGCCACTCGACATCCCGGCGAAGCTCTCGATCCTCATAGACCACAACGCCATCGCGGCGCATGAACTCGGAGAACGCCGCGTCGACCAGGCTGGCATCGGAGCGCAGGGCGGAGAGGGTCTCGGGGTGCTCGAGGAGGATGGCTACGAAGTTGGCCAAGCCCCGGTCGGTCGTCTCGCCGCCAGCGACCATCATCAAGGCGATGAATGAGGCGATCTCCTGGCGCGACAGCCGTTCGCCCGCCTCCGTGCGGCCGTGAGCGATGCCGGAGATGAGGTCCGTGCCGGGTCGCGTCGTGCGCTCGTCGACCAGACCGTCGATGTGGGCGGTGAAGGCAGCATGTGCCTCGATCCCCACCGTCCGGCCGGGCTCCTCCCCGGATAGTGCGGCGATGACCTTCGCCGTCACCTCCGCCAGATATGCGTCGTCGTCCTCGCCCATGCCCAGGATCGTGGCGATGACCTTGAGCG
>JBBSMF010000121.1:0-5207 GCA_038233295.1 Candidatus Limnocylindrales bacterium
GCAGCGGCGTGACCTGGCCTGAGCTATATGACGAGATGTGCGCCACTGCCGCGCGCGGAAGCTACCGCGGCCTGGACTATGAGGCGCTGGCGAGCTTTGGCATCAGCTTCGCGCTGACGGAGATGCCGCGGCTGGCGGCCATGACCCATCGGATAGTGAGCGAGGAGCGCGCCACGCGCCCCACGATCATCAGGGCGCTCGCCGGCTGATAGGGGCACGCCTCAGGCGCGGATGCGTCGCCGGGCCAGTTCCGCTTCGATCTGCCGCTCGGCCTCCACGTAGCGGTCGATCTCCTCACGCACCTCGTTGGCCTCCGGCACGTATAGGTGAAGCTGCTGCTGGAGCACGTAGGAGAGTCGTCGGCTGGTCATCCGCACGTGGTCCAGGTTCTTCATCAGGACCAGGGGATCCATCGAGGCCAGATCGTCCGGATGGTACATCTGCCGCATAGGCACCGAGTATAGCCGCGGGCATGGGCCGCCTCGGTGGGGCGGTCGAGTGGGCGGGGGCGTCTCCAGCATGCCGGAGGAGGGCGCATGAGCACCGCTACCATATCGGCCCGTCCCCGTAGCTCAGTGGACAGAGCAGCCGCCTTCTAAGCGGTAGGTCGCAGGTTCGATCCCTGCCGGGGACGCAGCCCGCTCTCCGCGACTCACTCCGTGGGCGCCGGTACCGGGTGTCCCAGCAGATACCCCTGGCCGAGCGCGACCTGAAGTCCGAGGAGCGTCGCGATCTCGGCCTCGGTCTCGATGCCCTCGGCGACCAGCCGGCAGCCGGCGGATCGGGCGAAGTGGCCCATGCCCACGATGAGTGCCTGACGGACCGCGTCACCATCGATGCCGGCCACCAGCGAGCGATCCAGCTTCACGAAAGCCGGACGCAGCTCCAGGATATGGCGGAAGCTCGCGAAGCCGGCACCTGCATCATCGACGGCCATGCGGACGTCTTCCAGATCGGCCAGCGCGGTCCGGAAACCGGCATAGTCTCCGATGGCCTCGTGCTCGGTCACCTCGCACACGATGGAGCGGCCCGCCGAGCGCAGGAGCGTGCGCAACGTTTCGTCGGCCATGACCAGAGCCGGTGAGACGTTGATGTTCAGCCAGGCACCTCGGGGAAGTCGAGGAGCGGCGCCCAGCGCTGCGCCCAATGTCGCTAGCTCTAGCTCGAGCCCCAGGCCGACCGAGGCCGCTTCAGCGAACCTGACCGCCGGCGAGACCCGGTCCTTGAAGCGAGTGAGCGCCTCGTAACCGACCGTCGTGCGACTGGCGAGATCGACGATCGGCTGGAAGACCGGCTGGAACCAGCTGCCTTCGATGACTGCCAGGATCGCGCTGCGCGAGCTCCGGAGATCGCGCTGGGCAGCCACGCTGGATCCGAGCAGGGCGCCAGCTAGACCGGCGAACTCGACGATGGCGGGCAGTCGCTCGGTCACGGCCTGCTCGCCCGATGGCCCCGCCGCCCCAACGACCAGGATCCCCAGGAGATCGTCACCGGAGCGGATCGGCGCATAGCCCAGGACGCCGATCTCCATCGCCCGGATGACCGCGCTGAGCGGGTCCCCGCGCGACGGGCTCCAGGCCTCGACCCACGGGCCATGCTGAGCCCTCCGCTGGAGCCCTCGACTTCGGGTCAGTGGCACGGCGCGCCACACGGGAACCGGCCCGCTGGCGAACGCCATGCCGACGGGTGTCGCCCGCCCGTCGAGCTCGAACAGCAGGATGGCGGCGACTCCGAGGGGCGGCAGGTCAAGGATCAGCCGGCAGATGGATGTGGCGATGCCCTCCACGGTCCCGCTGGTCCGCAGACGGCCGAGCGCCCCGGCCACGAGTGCGCGCTCGCGAGCCAGGAGCGCGGCATGAGCCTCGCGCTCCTGGCCCAGCTTGATCTTGGCTTCTGCCCGCACGCGATCGGTGATGTCGAGGCCGATGCCGCCCAGGAGCGGCTCGCCGGTCGCCGCGCGCAGGGGAAACGTGCGCATGAGCATGGTGTGCGGGCCGTCGTCCAGCGGCAGTATCTCCACGGACTCCAGCGGCACTTCGCCCGCCAGCGTCAATCCGTCGTTCTCCCGGATGTGGGCGGCGACGGCCGGCGGCCACAGGTCATAGTCGGTCTTGCCCTGCCAGGCGGGCAGCACCGGATCGCCCGTGAGGCGCAGGGCGTGCTCGTTGACGAAGACGTAGCGGCCCTCGTGGTCCTTGATGTAGGCGATGGCCGGTGCCGCCGCCATGAAGTCGGCGAAGCGGGCTTCGGCCGTCTCCGCAGTGCGCTCCGCACGGACCTGGGCGGTGATGTCGTGGGCCACGATGACGTAGCCCTCCGGCGCAGCGGGGGACCCGATGGCAGCCGCCGTGAAGCGCAATTCGAGGGTCGCCCCGGCCGCGTCGCGGATGACCGCGCCGCCGGTCCAGGTCTCGCCCCTGTCGAGCGCGGCCTTCACGTCAGCGTCGGTGCCGGACCGAAGCTCGTGTGCCAGGACGTCCAGGACCGAGGCCCCGATCATGGTCGACCTTGAGAGCCCGAAGAGCCGCTCGGCGGCGCCGTTCCAGCCCGTGATGCGATGCGTGGCATCGGTGGTCACGACGGCTTCTGGAAGCGCATCGAGCAGCAGGCCGACCCGTGGCACGAGCGGTGGTTCCAGTGTCGTTGCGGACTCACCAGCTCGAGATCGCTGCGAAGGCATGTCACCTCCCGGACCGACGCCTGTCAGGCGCGCATCCCCGCCAGCTACCGCCGATGCCTGCTGGCCGTGTCGCGTGTGACACCATCTCGGTCGGGCCCGTGCGGAATGCTAACGCGCTCGCAGCGCGTTGACATCACGGGATGGTAAGGGGTACACCATTTGTATCGGCGAGAAAGCGACCAGTGGCTCGAGCCGATGCGACCTTGACCACATGTGTCGCAAGCTCGAACCATGACGGACACGAACGAGCGATACGACATCGTAGGCGACGTCCATGGCTGCGGAGCCGAGCTGGAGCGGCTCCTCCAGGACCTCGGCTACCACACTCACGACGGTGTCATCGGTCATCCGGACGGCCGACGTTTCGTCTTCCTCGGCGACCTGGTGGATCGCGGGCCGGACACGGTGGGCGTCCTTCGGCTCGCGATGTCCAGTGTGGCGGCAGGCACCGCGCTGTGTGTCGTGGGCAACCATGACGACAAGTTCCGGCGCGCGCTCCTGGGGCGTCCGGTAAAGATCAAGCACGGGCTGGCGGAGACGCTCGAGCAGGTGAGCGCGAAACCCGCCCGCTTCCGAAAGCAGGTCATGGCCTTCATCGAGCAGCTTCCCGACCATCTGATCCTGGATGGGGGACGGCTCGTGGTAGCTCACGCTGGGTTGCCCGAAGCGTTGCACGGACGCTCGTCCCGGAGGGTGCGCGAGTTCGCCCTGTACGGGCTGACCACGGGCAGTCTGGATGCGGACGGTCTGCCCGAACGGCTGGACTGGGCGGCCGACTACGCTGGGCAGGCACTGGTGGTCTACGGGCATACCCCGGTGGTCGAGCCGGTGTGGGTGAATCGCACCATCGACATCGACACCGGGTGTGTCTACGGTCATCGCCTGACCGCGCTGCGCTATCCGGAGCGGCAGCTCGTCGCGGTATCAGCACGACGGACCTACGTGGAGAAGAGCGGTCCCTTCCGGCTGGTGGGTCCGGGCGGTGCGGCGGCGCCCTTTCGACCGCCCGCCGGCGCGACCGCCGATCAGAGGTTGTGACAGGAAGCAACACCCTCCGTACCGCTTTGGGCGGACCGAAGTACGGCTTGGCCGGGAGGCATTGGAGGGGCATCCTGCATCTCGGAAGTCCGCATTGCAGCCTTCACCGCACCACGAGGTACCACACTGCCATGGCGTCGATGGCCGTCAATGAACTTGGTCCGATGCTGACCGCCAGTGAGGTCGCCGACCTGCTTCACCTGCATGTGAACACGGTCAAGCGACTGGGCGATCGCGGCGAGCTGCCCTTCTACCGAGTCTGCAAGCGAGGCGATCGCCGCTTCCGGGCAGAGGACGTGATGGCCTTCCTGGTGCGGAACCGCTAAGGCGTTCTGCCCTGAGGCCTGCTCCCAGACGCGGGGGTCGCACCGGGCGGGATCGCGCGACGGACGGCTGATCTCCGCCGTCTGTCACCACCGGTGATGGTAAGTCGATCGCCACCGGTCCTCACCGCCTCGGATAGGTGCGCGCGCCCGCTGGGCTGCTCACCGCGGGCTCGTCGAGCGTGGCTCGGACGACATCTGGGGCGGCTACAGGCGGCGCGTCGATCCGGACGGCTCGCACTCGTCTCCGGTCGCCTCGTCCGCCGCTTACCATCACCCCCCGTGATGAGCGGTGGAACCGAGGCCCGACACCAGCGATACCATCACTCCCCGTGATGAGCGGTGGAGATCGGCAGGCGACCCCGACCATGACCACGGGCACGCCTTCGCACCCGAGTCCCGACACGTCGTGGGTCGCGACCGGGCATGATGGCCCTCCGTCCCAGTGCCCGAGGTCCGACGATGCCCATCGATCTCTCGCTGTCCCCCGAGAACCTCCTGGTCCAGGACTCTGTGCGCGATTTCGTGGCTGCAGAGATCGCGCCGCACATCCGCGAGTGGGACGAGAAGCAGCAGGTGCATCCCGAGGTCTTCGCCAAGATGGGCCAGCTGGGCTTCCTGGGGGCGCCCATCCCCGATGCGTACGGTGGGCCGGGCATGGATTACGTCAGCCTGGGCATCCTCTGCGAGGAGCTGGAGCGCGGCGACACCGCCTTCCGCGTGATCATGAGCGTCCACGTGGGACTCAACTCGCTGACCCTGCTCCAGTGGGGCACCGAGGAGCAGAAGCAGCGCTGGCTGGTGCCGCAGGCGCGCGGTGAGAAGCTGGCCACCTTCGGGCTCACGGAGCCGGGTGCCGGGACGGATGCCGCGAGCCTCGCATCGACGGCCCGACGAGACGGCGATTCCTACGTGCTGAACGGCTCCAAGCTGTGGATCAGCCTGGCCGATGTAGCCGATCACTTCCTGGTCTTCGCTTCGGTGGACCGGGCGGCCGGTCACCAGGGCATCACGGCCTTCATGGTGGAGCGCGGCATGGCCGGCCTTTCTACGGGGACCATCCAGGGCAAGCTGGGCATCCATGCCGGTAACACCGGGTCGATCTTCTTCGATGATGTCCGCGTGCCGCTGGAGAACCGCATCGGGGAAGAAGGAGAGGGCTTCAC
>JBBSMF010000122.1:0-5204 GCA_038233295.1 Candidatus Limnocylindrales bacterium
CCCGACGGAAGCGCCACGGCCAGGTACACGGCCGAGACCAGCGCGAGTCCGCCGGTCAGGGCGAACGGGAACCCGTAGCCACCGCCCAGCGCCGCACCGAAGGCTCCCAGCACCGGCCCGAAGAGCAGGCCGCCCATCTGGAAGGCGGCGAAGAGGCCGAATGCCTCTCCCCGTTCGCCTTCTTCCGTGGCATCCACGATGATCCCGCGCGCCGCCGGGTCGTACATCCCCGCCGACGCGCCTGCCAGCAGGCGCAGCAGGAACAGCGCCAGCGGCGCGGTGAAGATGAGCGGCAGGGCCGTGAAGACGCCGAACAGCACGAGGCCGGCGACCATGATGGGTTTCCGGGAGGTGCGATCGGCGATGTAGCCGAAGATCGGCTCTGAGAAGAGCTTGGCGATGCCCCAGGCCGCCGTGATCAGGCCTAGCGTGGGGATGTCCACGCCGTGCTCCACGACGTAAAGCGGCAGGACCGGCAGGAGGGCGCCGAAGCCCAGCACTACCACGAACTCGACCACCAGGATGGGCAGCAGTGCCGCCCACTTCCCGTGCCAGCGGCGGATCCGATCCGCGACCCTCGTCATGGCGGCAAGTATCCTCATGCTTGATGTGTGTGCACCGGTGGCCCCGTGACACACAAGCTGTCACCGCTGTTCGGCAGGCTGCCCGCATGCGGGATCAGATCCGACTCGGACGAGACACGAATGGCCGGAGGAGGAGATCCTGGTCGACGCCACGCAGTCGGCAGAGCGACTGGTCCATGACCGCCTTCGCCGTGCGCTCGATCGCGACACCTACCGCCTCTACCAGAATGTCCGGTGGGTCAGCCACTCGCACTCCGGAGGACCCGCTCGGGATGGCGAAACGGACCTCGTGATCGCGCATCCTGACCAAGGCCTGCTCATCGTGGAGACCAAGGGCGGGCAGATCCGTCGGGACGGGGAGGGCCGCTGGTTCTCGGGCCACCACCTGCTGGATCCCTCGCCCTTCCGCCAGGCCGAGGAGTCCAAGCGTCACCTCGTGAACAAGCTCATGGATCTCCCCGACTGGCCTTCCGGCAAGCCGCGCGCGGGCCATGCGGTCGCGTTCCCTTCTGTAGACCTGGCGTCGCTGGGGCCGGGAGCTCTCCATCTCGGAACTGATGCGCCCGTGGACCTGGTGCTCGACGGTGCGGCGTTGGCGAGCGACAAGGCGGCTCGCACCTGGGTGGAAGGTGCCTTCCGGTTCTGGGTGGGAGACGGCACGGGCACGGGTCGGCCACTCGGCCAGGGCGGGCTGCGACTGCTCCATCGACTCCTGGCGCCCGTGGTGGACCTGCGGCCGCTGCTCCGCCGTGAGCTCGATGAGGCGGAGGAGTGGATGATCACTATGACGCCCGGCCAGGTGCGGGCACTGGCCACCATCCGCGGCGTGCGGCGCGCGGCTGTCGTGGGGCCGGCCGGGAGCGGCAAGACCCTGGTCGCGGCGGAGATGGCGCAGCGCTTCGTGGCGGAGGGCTACCAGACGCTCCTCGTCTGCTTCAACCAGCCGCTGGCGCGGATGCTTGCTGAGCACGCGGCGGGCGCCGTGGTGAGCGGACGCCTCACGGTGTCCACGTTCCACGAGCTGTGCCGGCGCCTTGGCCACGAGGCAGGCGTGATCGGAGAAGAGCCAGCGCAGAAGGACCAGACCTGGTTCGACCGGACGCTGCCGGCTGCGCTTGACGCCGCGATCCCCGCCGTCGGCGGGCGCTACCAGGCGGTCATCGTAGATGAGGGGCAGGACTTCGACCGCTCCTGGCTGGAGTCGCTGGATCTGCTTCTCAGCGCACCGGGGGAGGACGTCCTGTTCGTCTTCCACGATCCAAGCCAGGCGCTCTATCGGGAAGACCCGCTGGCTTCGGAGGCGGTCAGGTCCAGTCTTGGCCTCGTTCACCTGTCGATGCTGGACAACTGCCGCAACAGCGCCACGGTGCACGAGCTGGCGGCACGCTTCTACACGGGCGAGGGGCCCATCAGCGCCCTCCGGGAGGACGGTCGCCGGCCGGAGGTCATCGTGGCGGATGAGGGTGCCGCCACCATCGCGGCGCTGCGCCGCCTCCTCCACCGGCTGGTCCGAGAGGAGCAGGTGGCGCCGTGGCGCATCGCCGTGCTGTCCGGGCGTTCCCACTCGGACAGCGGAGTGTGGCGCCAGGGCCGCTTCGGCGACCAGGTCCTGTGGAACGGAAACTACGACGCCGCCGGGCGTTCACTGGGGCTCTCGGCCGACCAAGTCGTGGAGCAGCCGACGGACACCATCCTGTTCGATACCATCCGGCGCTTCAAGGGCCTGGAGAGTGAGATCGTGGTGCTGGTCGAGCTTCGGGCGGACGACCCGAGGATCGATCGGTTGCTCTACGTGGGCATAAGCCGCGCGCGCCATCACCTCGTGGTCATCGCGCCGGCGGCCGTCGCGGAACGGCTGCGATGAATGGTGGGGCGGCCTGATGCAGCTCATCGACGGCACGCCGGTCTACTCCGCCACGGACCTGGTGGGATTCCTGGCCTGCGAGCACCTGACACAGGTGGAGCGTGCAGCGCTCGGGGGGCTCGTCCAGCGTCCGCAGCGCGAAGACACGGAGATCGACCTCATCGCCAAGCGCGGCTATGCCCACGAGCAGCGCTACCTGGCCAGCCTGAGGGAGGCGGGGCGTGAGGTGACGGAGATCGTCAGGGACGAGGCCATCACCGATCGCGCCAGGCAGCTGCGACAGGCGGAGACGGACACCATCGCCGCGATGCAGCGCGGCGATGACGTCATCTTCCAGGCAACGTTCTTCGACGGCACCTGGATCGGCTATGCCGACTTCCTCCTGCGTGTGCCGGCCCCCAGCGACCTAGGCGGCTGGAGCTACGAGGTCGCCGATACCAAGCTGGCACGCACGCCCAAGGCCGGCGCCATCCTCCAGATGTGCTCCTACACGGAGCAGGTGCAGCGGATCCAGGGCACGTGGCCAGAGATGATGCACGTGGCGCTGGGTGGCGTGGCGCGGCAGACGGCAAGCTTCCGCGTGGCCGATGCGATGGCCTACTACCGCAACGTCAAGGACCGCTTCCTGGAAGCCTTGAATAGCGGGACGGTGGCCTATCCACCGGGTGCCACCTACCCGGAGCCGGTGGAGCACTGCAAGGTCTGCCGCTGGGTCGTGGAGTGCGTCGGGCGGCGGCACCGCGACGACCATCTCTCGCTCGTGGCAAACATCTCCACACGGCAGCGCAAGGCGCTCGTCGAACGCGGCGTGAGCACGCTGGCCAGCTTGGGGACTCTGCCGCTGCCTATGGAGCCGAAGCTGGAGGGCTCCAGCCCGGAGTCCCTGACGCGCGTTCGGGAACAGGCACGCCTCCAAGCGCAGGGCCGCTCAGAGGGTCGCGTGCTCCACGAGCTGCTCCAGCCCATCGAGGCCGGTCGTGGGCTGGCCGCGCTGCCGCTGCCTTCAGCTGGCGACCTCTTCTTCGACATGGAGGGCGATCCGTTCGTGGAGGAAGGCGGCGCGGACGGCCTTGAATATCTGTTCGGTGTGATCGAGCCTGCCGCCGGCACGGTCGACCGACCCGCCTTCCATGCCTTCTGGGGCCTGGACCGTGCCGGAGAGAAGCGCGCCTTCGAGGAGTTCATCGACCTGGTCATGGACCGCCTCGACAAGGACCCCGACCTGCACGTCTACCACTACGCGTCCTACGAGCCGAGCGCGGTGAAGCGCCTCATGGGCCGGCATGCCACTCGAGAGGAGGAAGTGGACCGGCTGCTGCGCGGCAAGGTCTTCGTGGACCTCTACAGCGTGGTGAAACAGGGAGTGCGCGTCTCGCAGGACTCCTACTCCATCAAGAAGCTGGAGCCGTTGTACGGGCTCATCCGTGAGGTCGATCTGAAGGATGCCGGGTCCAGCATCGTCAACTTCGAGCTGTGGCTGGACGGCGGCGGGACCGATCAGGCGCTCTTGGAGCAGATCCGCGAATACAACCGCGACGACTGCGTCTCCACGCTCCGCCTGCGCGACTGGCTGGAGGAGCGCCGTGTCCAGGCGGAGCGTGAGCTGGGCATGGCGGTGCCACGGCCGGAGGCGGAGACCGGCGTCCCCAGCGAAGATCTGACCCGCGACAGGGCGGAGGTCCAGGCGCTGGTGCAGCACCTGACGAGGGATCTCCCGCCGGACGGGGAGCGCTCGACCGAGCAGCAGGCGACCTGGCTGCTGGCACAGCTGCTGGACTGGCATCGGCGGGAGGACAAGTCGATCTGGTGGGAGTACTTCCGCCGGATGAAGGAGCTCACCGAAGAGGAGCTGGTGGAGGACCGCGGCCCGATCGCCAACATGACGTACGAGGCGGTCGTCGGGCAAGTGAAGCGATCGCTCGTCCACCGCTATCGCTTCCCGCCGCAGGAGCACGAGATCCGTGCCGGGATGGGTGTGGACGACCCGGCCACGGGCGAGAGCGCGGGGACGGTCGAGGCCATCGAGGACAAGACCGGCACCGTGGACATCAAGCGCTCGAAGAAGTCGACCACACCTCACCCGACCGCCATCGTGCCGCTCCAGTACGTGCGCGCCAAGGCTCAACACGAGTCCCTGATGCGCATCGGATACTGGGTCGCGGAGAACGGTATCGATGCGCCAGGGCCCTACCGCGCGGCGCGGGACCTGCTGCTGCGCCGCCTGCCCCAAGCGGGCCAGGTGCCTGGCAGCCCTTTGGCGGTCCACGGGGAAGACCTTCTGGAGGCGGCACGGCAGCTCGCAGTCCGGCTGGACTGCAGCGTGCTGCCCATCCAGGGACCGCCCGGATCGGGCAAGACGTACACGGGTGCCCGGATGATCGTCGCACTGGTCGAGCAAGGGAAGCAGGTCGGCATCACCGCCAACAGCCACAGGGTCATCGGGAACTTGCTGAAGGGCATCTTCCAGGCCGGCCAGGAGCGCGGTCTGACCGTCACGGCGATGCAGAAGGCGGAAGACGACGATCGCTGGGACCCCGACGTGGCGCCGTGTACCGATTCGAACGAAGGACTGCGCGACGCGCTGGCGACTCGGAAAGCGATGGTCGGGGCCGGAACGGCGTGGGTCTGGGCACGAGAGGACTTCAAGGAGTCGGTCGATGTCCTCTTCGTGGATGAGGCCGGGCAGATGTCGCTGGCCAACGCGGTCGCAGTGGCGGCAGCAGCGAAGGGCGTCGTGCTGCTGGGTGACCCGGCGC
>JBBSMF010000123.1:0-5192 GCA_038233295.1 Candidatus Limnocylindrales bacterium
CAACAACGCCATCTGGTCAGACGGGGACGGCCTTGATCCGGCCTACGGCACCGTCAATTGCGACGGGCCGTGCCGTGAAGGCCACAACCTGATCTGGAGCTCCAACGGCTCACCGGTCGTATCCATCAACGGCGACCGTGATCCGGGTACCGCCCTCCACCTCAACTCCCGCGTGGAGGACCCGCGCTGGCTCGATGTCGCGCGCGGCGATCTCCGGCTCCAGCCCATGAGCCCAGCCATCGACGCCGGTGAACGTATCGACCTCGTCGACTATCAGCACGATCTTGATGGGATGCCCGTGCCCGCCGGTGCGCGCATCGACATAGGGGCCTTCGAAAGGCAGCCCTAGGCGCAGAAGGTCAAAAGTGGTGTGACCCACGTGCTGGGCTATCCTTGGCTGCCTCGACACTACGCCGTTATGGGAGACGGATGGAGCGTACCCGCGCGACAGGTGCCAGCCGGCGCACATTCGCTGATGTGATCCGGCGATCGCGGCGAAGACCTCTCGTGGACGCCGGGACCCGCATCTTGGCGCCGCCCGCCCTGGCCCTCACCGCGGCGGTCGCGTTCTTCATGGTGGCGCTGGCCAACATCGGCGGTCGAGCCGCGCAACCGTGGGCAGAGTGGCTCTTCTGGTTGGGCCTCGTCCTGCTTTACGTCCCCATCGCGCTGGCCCTTTTGACGGGCCGGTTGACGAGGGCGGAGCGCATCGGCGTCGTCCTCTTGCTTGGCCTGCTGCTGTTCCTGTGTGAAGCCGTGGCCTACCCCTTGGGGCCTGCCTCGTTCGACGAGATGCTCCACGCCAGGACCGCGGAGGACGTCCTGGTGACGGGCCGCTTGTTCAATCCCAACGCAATGCTGCCCGTGAGCCCGCACTACCCCGGTCTTGAGAACGTAACCGCTGCGCTGCAGTCGCTGTCAGGGATGGAGCTCTGGCCGGCTAGCGTGATCGTGCTGGGCTTCGCCCGCGTGCTGTTGATGCTCTCGATGTTCCTCCTCGTCGAGCGGGTCGCGGGCTCCGCCCGTCTGGCCGGTCTGGCAGTGCTCGTCTACGCCGCCAACCCTCGCTTCCTCTACTTCGATTCGCAGTTCGCCTACGAATCGCTGGGCCTTCCCTTGGCCATCTTCGTGCTGGCGGCGGCCAATGCCCGGGGGCGGGGAGGATCGGTCCGCCTCGAGCTGGCGGCGATACTCGTGGTCGCCTTCGCCGTCGTCGTCACGCACCCTGTCACATCCGCCATGCTCGCGACGTTCCTGGTCATCTGGACAGTGGCACGCTATGTGGTGCCCCGCCTCCAGCTGGATGCGGAGCCGGGGCCGGATCCCGCGCTGCTGGCGGTGGCAACGGTCGCCGCCGTAGCGGGCTGGGCCATCCTGGTCGCGCCTCAGGTCATCGACTACATCCACCCGCCCGTCACTCGTGCCACGGAACAGATCATCGAGCTGCTCACCGGTGAGGCCGAGAGCAGGACGCCCTTCCAGTCGGCGGGCGGCGAGGTGGCCCCGCTGTGGGAGAGGGTGGTGGGCCTTGGCTCAGTGGCCATCCTGGTGGCCGTGCTGCCCTTCGGTCTGCGCGAGCTCTGGCGGCGTCACCGCGACTCGCCGCTCACCTGGGCACTGGCGCTCGTCGCGTTGGCATATCCGCTGGGGGTCCTGGGGCGCCTGTCACCACTGGGAGCCGAGATCGCGGCCCGCACGCCGGAGTTCCTGTTCCTCGGCGTTGGACTTTGCGTCGCGGCCTTCCTGACGCGATGGCTCAGCTCTCGATGGCGGTCCACGCCGCGGCTCGCCGTAGTCGCCGGGGCAGCAGCCGTCGTCCTGGTGGGCGGCGTGGTCCTCGGCATCCCGCGCTGGGCTCGCCTGCCGGGGCCATATCTGGCCTCGGCCGACGCCCGCTCCATCGAGCCGAACGGTATCGCGGCCGCCACTTGGGCGCGCACCGAGCTGGGGCCCGACAATCGAGTCATCGCGGATCGCGTGAACCGCCTGCTGATGGGCGTCTACGGGCATCAGGAGACGATCCTGGCCAACAACCCGTTCGTCGACATGGCTGCCTTTTACCAAGCCTTCGAGTTCGGACCACTGCAGCATCGCCTGGTGGCGGCTCAGCGGGTGAGATTCGCGGTGGTGGACCTACGGCTGACCAGGCTGCTGCCGACGGTGGGGTTCTACTTCCAGAAGCAGGAGCTGGATAGCGGCCCGCGAACGATTCCGTTGCGTCCGGGCGGGTTGTCGAAGTTCGACACGGAACCAGGCCTCGACAGGCTGTTCGACAACGGAGACATCCGTATCTATGACGTCTCCACGCTCGGCTCGCTGGCCCCTCCATGACCGCCCTGATGCGGAGCGTCGGGCTTCTGGGAGGTGCCGTGCTGGCCCTCTCTTCAGCGCCGGACGCCGTTCGACTCATCGCCGCTATCCCGCTCGTGCTCATACTGCCGGGCTACGCGCTGGCCCTTAACTTCGTGCCCAGGACCGCCGAAGCCGCGGTGTGGATGACCTGGACCATCGCGCTCAGTATCGCTGTGAGCGTCCTGTTGCCACTGGCCGCGGGCGCCGTAGGTATCGTCGTCTCGCCCGTCGTATGGGCCGTCGGCCTCGTCGCGGTGACGCTCACGGCAGAGGTGGCCGCCCTGCGCTTCCGTGGCCGGTCCGCGCACCGTTCGTTCGGAGGGATCGTCGTTTCCAGGTGGTCGGCGACAGCGCTGGTGGTGGCCGGCGTCATCGTGACAGGCGGATCCTACCTGTCCTGGGCCGACGCCCAGAGTCGCTCCACCCCTAGCGCGACGCAGCTCTGGATGGTGCCCGGTCCCAGCGCCACGGAGCTGCGCATCGGCGTGACACGGTACGGAGCCACGGAGAGCATGCGACTCGTTGTCGATGGTGGCTCGGAACGGAAGGAGTTCGCGTTGACGCCCTCGGCGCAGACCTTCGAGATCACCTGGCAGATAGCGAACGAGGCCACTGTCGTGCGGGCGAGCCTCTATCTGGGCGATGATCCGATACCCATCCGGGAGGTCTTCCATCGGAGCGACGACGTCCGGGCAACGGGCGCACGCTCAGTATCCCCAGCGCTCCAGGAGGTCCTGGCCTAGTAGGTCGCTCAGTCTCGCCACGTCTTCACGCAGATCGTCGCGCAGCCGTTGCCTGGTCTGGGGATCCATGGGCGGCCGGCTGGTCGAACGCGTCGTAAGACGGTCCATGAGCGGCCCCACCCGAGCGTGCCACCGCTTGGGGATCGCTGTCCGCCCCAAGCGCACCATGGCCGGTGCAAGGGTCAGCCGACGGAGAAGCGCACTGCGCCGCTGAGCGCTCGCGTTCACCACGGCTACCTCGATGGGCACCGGCTCCAGGCCGAGGAATCTGATGACCTTCTCGTAGGCGCCCTGCGGGTCGGTCCGAAAGTCTTCGAAGATGAGCACGCACACGCCTGATCGCCCGAAGGCCTCGAAGTAGCGCTCCACCTGCGCAGAATAGCGACCGACGCCCCGATACTGGAACACCTTCACGTTCCGAGCGCGAACGGGGATGCGCCGGCCCTGCCGTCGGTCCTCCTCGGCGTCGAGGGCATCCTCGAACCGTTCCAGATCCTCCGAGCCTCCATAGATGCGCCGTTCGTGGAGCGAGTACAGCATCTCCGCCGGGTCACGCAGCATGATGATCGCGCGAGCCTCCGGGTTGAGCTCCCGGATACGTCGAGCGGCGACCGTGGAGAAGAGGTACCAGGTCGATCCCTCTCCCCTCAGTTGATCCTCCGATGCTCCGTCGAACAGTGCCAGGTACTCCTCGGCCGAGCGCATGAACGACAGCGAGTCGAGGTAGCTGCCCGAATCGAGGTCGGGGCACATGAAGCCCGGCTCCTTGCGCTCGGGCATGAAGATCCCCGGGTGCTGGCCCAGGTATTCGTACATGAATGTGGTGCCCGAACGCGGGGCGCCCACGATATAGAGATCGGGGAAGCGTGAACGCTCAGCCATGACGGGAGGCGAGCCTCGCCGGCAGCCTTCCCAGGGCCGTGGAGTGGATACCGAGCCGCCGCAGCGCGGCAAGCGCGAGAAGGCTGTTCCATACCGCGATGCTGATGGCCGCCGCGACGGCCGCGCCGACCGCGCCAGCGATAGGGATGAGGATCAGGTTCAGCACGATGTTCAGGGCGGCTCCCACGGCGATGCCCAAGGCGGCGTCACGCTGGTGGCCGGTCATGATGAGCAGTGTACCGACCGACCCGATCGCGGCGTTCAGGAGCTGAGCGGCGGCCAGGATGGCCAGCGCCGGGCTGGCCTGGACATAGTCCGACCCGAAGGCCAGGCTCAGGATGTCGGGTGCGAACACTACGAAGATGGCGCTCACCGGCACCGCGAACAAGAGGACCGCGCGGGCTGAGACCGTGACAAGGGCTTGGAGCTCGTCCATGCGCCCGGTGGCCCATAGCCGGGAAACGGCCGGCTGAAGAGCCGCGTTGACGGCGCCCAGCCCGAATGCGATGAGAGCCGCGCCGCGGGCTGCGACCGAGAAGAGCCCGGCCTGGTCCGGCGCGCTCAGCAGGCCCAGCATGACGATTCCGCTCTGGGCGTTGACGATCATGACGCCGCTGAGCAGCGTGAGGGAAAGGCCGCCACGGACCCAGGCCCGAGTCTCATACGCCGCCGTGACACCGGATGCCGCCCTGGGCCACGATCGCCGCAGGAGAAGGAGGGTGGCCGCCGTCGCGGCGACGATGCTCATCACGTGAAGTCCGATGGCGGACGTGGCATCCAAGCCGCCGGGCAGCAGCCAGACCGTGCCGAGGACCAGGAGGAGGAACAGCGTCGGCCGCAGCGCCAGGTCCGGGACCTGTGAGCTGACCACCCTGTGAAGTCCCATGAGCACGCCCTGATCGATGCGACCGATGGCCATCGCGGGGATCGCCAAAAGGCCGACCAGGAGTCCGCCCCGGAGGGTCGGATCGTTCGTCGTGAGGAAGACCACCAGGGCGACCACGACCGCCAACAAGGACGAGTTGGCGAGCACGAGCAGATTGGCGAGGATGACGAGACCTCGCATCGACCGCCACGATGTACGCGCGCGATAGACCGCCATGTCCCGGGTGCATAGGCGGTCGAAGCCGAGCACCGCAGGCACGGCGAGCAGCAACCCAAGGGCCACCACGAAGGCGAAGATACCGAACTCCGAGACGCCCAGGACGCGCGCCA
>JBBSMF010000124.1:0-5172 GCA_038233295.1 Candidatus Limnocylindrales bacterium
ATCCGCTGGACCGAGCCGGCTCGCGGCGCCCCTTGCCGATGCGCCCCAGGTGCGTGTCCTGGAACGAGGTGGGGTACTTCAGCCCGTAACCCAGCGCGCGATCCATGCCGACGTGGGCGCCCGTCACGCCGGCAGCCATGAGCAGCAGCGGCTGAGTCATCCACCAGCCGGCGAGGGCCAGCGCGACCGGTAGCACGATGGTATGACCGAGGTTGTAGGTGATGGCGCCCATCCGCGGACCGGCCAGGTAGCCCAGCATGGAGAGGTCCGGCACGAACAACAGCGGGATGAGCAGCAGCAGCTCTCCTCCCGCGCCCGCATAGAGCACCGCGCCGAGCACGAACAGGGCGATGCTCTCGCCGCGGAGCAGCCAGCGGACCATCGGATCACGTTCCATCGTCCGCCCAGCGGTGGACGCGGTCCATCAGCTTGGGCGCACCCAGTCGCTCGGCCATCGCCTCGAAGGGCGCCCGCGGCACTCCACGCCATTCCAGCTCCTCCGGCTGGCGCTGCGGGATAGGAGCGTCCAGGCGGAGCGTGGCCAGCTCACGGAAGAGGAGTACCTCGTCCCAGCGTTCCCGCAGGACCTGGGCCAGCATCGCCCCGCCGCGGACGCTCAGGTCCCAACCGCGCACGGAGTGCGGGATGTCCTCTAGTCGCGGATATCGAGACAGGACCGCGGCGGCCGACTTGGCGCCCCAGCCCGGCAGCCCCGGGTAACCGTCCGACGGATCGCCCACCAGAGCCAGGAAGTCGGGGATGCTGGACGGGCTCACCCCGAACTTCGCGCGTACACCGTCGGCGTCCATGAAGGCACGCTTGCGCCGGTCGTAGCACTGGACCCGTCCGTCCTCGCGCACGCACTGGGCCATGTCCTTGTCCGGCGTGAGGACGACGACCCGCTCCACCTCCGGCTCGTTCGACCAACGCGCCGCAGCTGCGCCCAGGGCATCGTCGGCCTCGAAGTCGACCATGCGCCAGACGACCACGCCGATCGATTCCAGCGCTTCCTCGGCCAGCGGGAACTGGGCCAACAGCTCGGGCGGCATGCCCGCATCGGTCTTGTAGCCGGGGTACCGCTCGTTGCGCCAGGAGCGGATGACGTGGTCGGAAGCAGCGCCCAGGTGGGTCACGCCGTCCTCGCGCAGCAAGGAGAGCGTGCTCTCGATGAGCCCCACCGTGGCACCCACGGCCACGCCCGAGGGGTCAGCGTGTGGCGGCCGGCCGAAGTGGGAGCGGAAGAGTTCGTAGGTGGCGTCCAGAAGGTGCAGCTGCATCAGCCCTGCCGCGGTGCCTGACGCGGTGCCTGAGGCCTCACGATCCGCTGGAGCGCCGAGCCGGTGCCTCGGCGCCTTTTCGCGCACGTCGCGGAGCCTGTCGTGGCTGTGCGACACCGAACGCTGCCGCCGCCGCATACGCAGCCCCGATGATGCCGGACGCGTTGAGGTGCTCGGCGGCCTTGACGGGTGCCCGCGTGGTCAGCAGGTGCCCGTACTTGGCGATGTCCTTGCTGACGCCGCCGCCCAGGATGATGAGATCCGGCCAGAAGTAGAGCTCCAGGCGGTCCAGGTACTCATCGAACTCACGCGCCCAGCGCTTCCAGCCCAGGCCACGTCGGGTACGCGCCGCGCCGCTGACCCGCGTCTCGGCGTCCTTGCCATGGAACTCCAGGTGCCCCAGCTCCGTGTTGGGTACGAGCCGGCCGTCGATGAAGAGTGCCGACCCGATGCCGGTCCCGAGCGTCAGCAACAGCACGGTCCCGCCGACACCCTCCCCCGCGCCGTAGGTCATCTCCGCGAGGCCCGCCGCGTCGGCATCGTTGATGGCCAGCACGCGCCGCCCGATGACGCCACCGATGAGATCCTCCACGGAAGTCCCGATCCAGGCCTTGTCGAGGTTGGCCGCCGTCCGCAGGATGCCCTCGGTGACGACGCCGGGTAGGCCGCAGCCAGCCGGCAGGTCGTCCGGGACCTTCTCACCGTCTAGGATCTGCCCCACGACCGACGCTACCGTCTGGGCGACGGCCTCCGGGGTCGCCGGCTGCGGTGTGCGCTCGCGCACGCGGTCGGAGGCCAGCTTGCCCGTGGCCAGGTCGACCAGCGCAGCCTTGACGCCGGTCCCTCCTACGTCGATGCCCAGGGCGATGCCCTTCAGCCGCGTGCCGGGGACGGGGATGGGCGGGTCGTCGTGGGTCGGTCGTCGTGCCATGCCGGTCAGGATACGACGTGCCGTGCGACTGCCGGATGCCGCCGGATCGGCCCGGATCGGCCCGGATCGGCCCGGATCGGCCCGGATCGGCCCGGATCGGCCTGGATCGGCCTGGATCGGCCCGGATCGGCCCGGATCGGCCCGGACTTGGGCGGCCGCGGGACACTAGACGCCCGCTGGAGACGCTACCGTCAGACCCCATGTCCCGTCCGCATCCTGGCGCCGTCGCTCTCTGGCTGGCGGCCGCTTGTCCCATCACGCTCCTCGTGCTGTCGTTGCAGCAGGTGCTCGCGCCGCAGCGGAACGGTCTTCTGGCCATCGCGCAGATCGTGGCACCGCATATCTTTCTTACGGCGCTCCTTCTGGCGCCTCTCACGCTCATCGGTGGAGGGCCACGACTGGGCCGGCCCCGGCGGGTGCTGCGGCTGGCGCTGGCCGTGCTGCTGCTCGTCGGGCTGGCGCGTTTCCTGCCGGGCATGGTCTCCCTGCCGCCGCCCGAGGCCGCCGGCGCGACCGGGATCTCGATCACCAGCTGGAATCGCCAGGCGCTCGACGGCCCCGACGCAGACGACGTCATCGCCGTCCTCCGGGCGTCTGGATCGGATATCGTTGCCATCCAGGAGCTGCGCTACGACGATGCCGCGCTGATCAGCGCAGACCCTTTGCTGGCCTCGCGCTACCCCTACCGGGTCCTGCGGCCCCACGGGGGAACGTTCGGGATGGGCCTGCTCAGCGCTCATCCCATCCTCGACCAAGGCTGGCGTGACATGCCGCATACGGTCTGGGCGCGCCTGGACCTGGGGGGCGCTCGCGAGATGGTCGTGGTCAACGCACATCCGTTACCCGGCGCCATCAGGACGCTCGACGAGCTTCCGCTGCCGGTGCCCGTGCCGGTGGACTACGACGTCAGCGAGCGCGACCTGGCCATTGGGCGTCTTCGCGCCGAGCTGGTGGATCCGTTCCTGGCGGACGGGGAGGCGGTCGTCTTGGTCGGTGACTTCAACACGACGGTCCGCGAGCCGGCCTTTGTCGAGCTCAGCGCGGGCCTGGTCGACGTACACGCGTCGGTCGGTATTGGACCGGGCAGCACCTGGCGCCCGGACCGCCTTGAGTGGCTGCCCTTCGGGGTGCTGCGCATCGACCATATATTCGCCGGCCCGGGGATCCGGCCGCAACGCATCTCCACCGATTGCACGCCCCGCGGCAGCGATCACTGCATCGTCGACGCGGAGCTGAGCTGGGAACCATGAATGGCTAGGCTGCGTGCCGTTATCCTCCAGCCGTCATCAGCCAGCGAAGGGGTAGGTATCGATGCGCACCTTCCGACCCGGCACCGCGGCATCCTTGATCCTGGTCGGCCTGCTGGCCGCGGCCTGCATCTCCACCGCGCCCGCAGCACCGACCGCCTCGAGTGTCGCCGTCCCGCCGGCCGTGGTCGCCACCGTGACCGCCGCAGCGCCCACGGCCAACCCGCCCACGCAGGCCCCCACCGACTCACCCACCGACTCACCCACCGATGCCCCGACGGACGCGCCGACCGACACGCCGACCGACACGCCGACCGACGCGCCGACCGACACGCCGACCGACACGCCGACCGACACGCCGACCGATGCTCCTGAGCCCACCCAGGACCCCTGGGCGCTCACCGCCTCCAGCCAGCGCGACTCGATGAATCAGCGCTTCACCATCCCGTGCGCGCCTGGAGGCACTCCCCGCACCGTCTGGGGCACGACCTTCTACACCGACGACTCGTCGATCTGCACGGCCGCTGTGCACCGTGGCGCCATCACCCTCGAGTCCGGCGGGCCTGTGACGTATGAGATCGCCCCGGCTCAGGACAGCTACGAGGGGTCCGACCAAAACGGCATCAGCTCACAGGACTACGGTCCCTGGGGCGGCACCTTCACCATCGTCATCGAGTAGCCGCTCCGATCGGGCGCACCCCCTCGAGCTAGCCAAGCGGGCCTACCGAGCCGAATGGCCGGCCAGGCATCGCCTCGTCGGGCACGCTTGACCCGCGAGATTCCAGCCAGGCTGACATATCGGCCCCAACGAGGGCACAAGGCTCGGAGTCTGGCATCGAGCGGTCGCACGATGGACTCGGACGAGGGCATCCTGAGCGTGGATGGGCTGCTCCTCGCTCCCAAGGGGCCGAAGGAGTGTCCCCTCAAGGGCCGTTTCGACAGTGGTCAGCGAGCTTGCGGCTCTCTAGAGCCGTGTATGTCAGCCACACTGGAATCGCGATCCCCAACGGTTGACGGTGAATGGCAGCTACTCCGAGGCTGATCGCACTGCGACGACGAACGCATCGATGGACAACTTGCCGTCTAGTGGCGTGTTCACCTCCCCAGCCGGTGAGACGGGCCATAGTGAAGGAAGTTTGCCCGGCGGGCTCCCCCGCACTGGGCGCGAGCGGAAACCAGCACCTACACTTCGCCTCGTGACCTTCGATCAGTACGGCGAGTTCAAGCGACAGCTGCCTGACCGTGACCCGGGCGAGACCGAGGACTGGACCGACTCGCTCGATTCGGTCGTGGACACCGCGGGACCGGACCGTGCGCGGTTCATCCTCTATCGCCTGCTGAAGCGGGCGCGCCAGCGCAACATCGGCCTCCCGCCGCTCACCCAGACGCGCTACATCAACACCATCTCGCCCGAGCAGGAGCCGCCCTTCCCCGGCGATGAGGAGATGGAGCTGCGCATCCGGCGCATGGTCCGCTGGAACGCCGTGGCCATGGTGCTGCGCGCCAACTCCACGTCGGTGGGCATCGGCGGTCACCTGGCCACCTACGCCTCCGCAGCCACCCTCTACGAGGTGGGGTTCAACCACTTCTTCCGCGGCAAGTAAGCCTCGGTCAGGTGCGTCCTCGTCTACTTCCATGGTCATGCCGCTCCCGGCATCTACGCCCGCGCCTTCCTGGAGGGGCGCCTAAGCGAGGACCAGCTGGACGCCTTCCGCAG
>JBBSMF010000125.1:0-5166 GCA_038233295.1 Candidatus Limnocylindrales bacterium
AGGTAGACGCCCGGTCCCCGCCCTGACACGCGTTCCTCCCAGCGGGCGGGACCATCGACGATCAACCCGACGCCGCGCAGGAGGTCAAGGGCGGAGCGAGTGGACATGGCTACAGGGTGACACAACGGGGAGGACCGTCGCCAGGCGCCACGACAGCGCGCCGACCTGGTGCTACGACAGCGCGTGACGTGACTGCCTTGAATGGGTAGACTCGACCCGGCGACGCTGGCTCGTCCATACCGCAGGGCACGCGGTACCATCCGGTCTCCGCCGGCCACGATCTTGCGAGGTCCCGTGTCCCAGACGCTCATCCCCACCAACGAGACTCCGACTCGCGACGTCCTGACCCAGACCGAGGCGGTGGCGCGCGGCCGGCGCATCAGTGATGTGGCCTACACGCTGCGCATCGATCTGCGAGCCGGACAGGCGACGTACCGCGGCGCTTGCGTCATCGAGTTTTCCCTCGGCGACGATACCGAGCCGCTGTTCATCGACTTCAAGGGCGGCACCATCGAGGAAGTGACCGTGAACGGTACGGCGGTCATGCCGAAGCGCGACCGTGACCGCATCGTGCTTCCCGTGGCCCTGCTGGTCGACCAGATGCGCGTCGAGATCAGCTACGAGAACGCTTTCGACACGGGCGGTGACGGGCTGCACCGTTTCGTCGACCCAGAGGATGGACAGGAGTACCTCTACTCCAACTTCCAGCCGTTCTCGGCGCATCGACTCTTTCCTTGCTTCGACCAGCCTGACATCAAGGCGACCTACCAGCTGGCGGTGGACGCTCCCAGCGACTGGCAGGTCGTCTCAAGCGGTCGTCCGGAGGCCGAACCGGAGCTTCTGGAGGACGGCCGGCGGCGGCATCGATTCGAGCGTACGCCACGCTTCAGCACGTACCTGCTGGCCCTGGTGGTCGGGCCGTACCACGCCATCCATCGCCGGCGAGCCGATGGCATCGAGTTGGGACTCTACTGCCGGCGTTCGCTGGCGGACAAGCTGACCGTGGACGCTGAAGAGATCTTCCAGATCACCGAGCAGGGCTTCGACTTCTACGCGGAGCTTTTCGACCAGCCCTATCCCTTCGCCAAGTACGACCAGCTCTTCATGCCCGAGTTCAACATCGGGGCCATGGAGAACGTCGGTGCCGTGACCTTCAGCGAGAACTATGTCTTCCGCGATCCGCCCACCGGATCGCAACGCCAGGATCGCGGCGAAGTCGTTCTCCATGAGCTTGCGCACATGTGGTTCGGCAACCTCGTGACGATGCGCTGGTGGGACGATCTCTGGCTGAACGAATCCTTCGCCTCGTACATCTCCTACCTGGCTCTCACCGAGGCCACCCGCTTCACCGGCGCCTGGCGGGCTTTCACGACCGACCTCAAGCGCTGGGCCTACCACCAGGACCAGCTGCCGACCACGCATCCCATCGCGAGCGAAGCACCCGACACCGACAGCGCATTCTCCAACTTCGACGGCATCACCTATGGCAAGGGTGCTTCGGTCCTGAAGCAACTCGTGGCCACCATCGGTCGTGACGGATTCCGCGACGGCTTGCGCGTCTACTTCCGACGGCACGCCTGGGGCAACGCCACGCTGGCAGATTTCCTGGCGGCGCTGGAGGAGGGCTCCGGGCAGGAACTCCGTGAGTGGTCGCGGCTCTGGCTGGAGACCGCCTCGGTGAATACCATCGCGGCTCGTTGGTCCAAGGTGAACGGCCGCATGGCGGGTCTGGAGCTGGAGCAGTCGGCGCCTCAGGGGCATCCGGTCCTCCGCCCGCACACGCTCTGGATAGCGCTCGTCTCGGAGGGCGCCAAGGGATCGTCCGTGGAGGCGCTCAAGGCCTCCATCGACGGCCCACGGGCGGACGTCGTGGCGGCCGCCGGCCGTCCCACGCCCGTGCTCGTCTTTCCCAATCACGACGACCACGCCTACGCCAAGGTGCGTCTCGATCCGATCTCGCTCGACTTCGTTCGCGATCACCTGCCCGAGGTCGGGGACCCGCTCCTGCGTGAACTGCTCTGGATGTCGCTCTGGGAGATGGTCCGCGACGCTGTCCTGCCGTCTCCGGCATACCTCGAGATCATCCGCCGACAGGTCATCCACGAGCCCGATCCGGAGTTGATCGAGTCCATCCTGGCACGCGCTCAGGCGACGCTCCGCTGGTATGTGCCGGAGTCCATCCGCGAGCAGGAGGCCAGCCGCATCGTGCGGATGGCGCTCGACGCGCTGCCGGAGGCGCGCGACGACGACGCCCGCATCGCCTGGCTGCGGGGCGCCATCGGGGCTGCCGCCGGTGCCGGCGACCTGCAGCCGCTCCTGGCCCTGGCCGACGGCGCCACCGTCCTGGCCGGCGTGACGGTAGATCAGCAGATGCGTTGGGATCTGGCCGTCAAGGCGGTCGCCTTCGGGGTGGCGGGCGCCGAGCAGCGCGTCGCGGCCGAGGCCGCTCGTGATGGGTCGGATCGGGGCCAGCGTGCGCGTCTCCGGGCGACCGCCGCTCGACCGGACGCCGCCTCCAAGGAGGAGGTCTGGAGCCGCATCCACGGTGAGGGATACGGCTCGTTCCACCTCACGCGGGCGGCGATGCAGGGCTTCCTGTGGCCGTCCCAGTCCGATCTCCTGGAGCGCTACGGGCCCCTTTTCTTCGCTCAGGTCCGCGACGTATTCACGGCGCGAGACCATCCCTTCGCCGGGGCCTACATGGCGTTGCTCTTCCCTGACCACGTGCCGGATCAGAACATGCTGGCTGACGGACAGCAGATGCTCGCGGTCCTGACCACAGAGGAGGTTCTCATCCGCCGCGAGTTGCGGGAGAAGCTGGATGACCTTGCCCGGGCGCTGCGAGTCAGGGCGGTGGCCGAGGCGCACTGATGATCGAGCGGGTGGCCGTGCCTCCTGTCTCGACCCTCGACAGCGACCCGCTCCTGCGTGATCTGATCGGCGCCCGTGGCCCAGGTGTCCCTGACTAGCCGCCGTTGATTGGGGCGCCGCTGATCGCCCGCGGCATCGGCTCGGTGGGACCAGGTTCCGCGGGAGCGTCGGTATCGGCGGGCTTCTCGCCGCGGACGAGCGTTAGGCGTTCGGCAAGAGGGACCGTTACAGGTCGGGTCGCACCGACGGAGTTCGGTGCGCTGGCGCGGGGGCCTGAAGGGCCAGGCCCGCTCTTCCTCGTCGGTCTGGCGGTGGTCGTGCGCTTGCGCTTGCGCGCCACGGCACCGTCCAGCTCCTCCGCGGCCTGCTCCGGCGCGTCGATGTCGCCGGTCGTCCGACGGCGGTCGTCCGTCAGATGGCGGGCCGGCGGGCCGATGCGGTCCACCAGGGCGCGCTGCTGGTTCCGGACGATGGCGTCGCAGATGCGCTCCACCTCCGTCTCGAGCCACAGTGCCGTGTGCGAACCGACCGAATAGTCGGCCTCACCGAAGGCCTGGATGCGGCCCTGGCGCTGAAGCTCCTTGATCTGGAGGAACTCGGCGCGTGAATCGCGACGGTAGACGCCGAAGGTGCTGCCGCCGCTCCCGCCCACCAGCGAGAACGCCGGTATGTCCGATGGCCCGTCGGCCACGTACACCATCCGCTCGAAGGGAACCCGGCGATCACGCAGGGCGATGGCCGCGTTGACGTCGATCTCGCCGGGGTACTTGTTGCTGCCCTTGTTGATCTCGAAGATGGCGCGCGTCTTGGAGGTGTTGTCGATGAGGTAGCCCACCTCCGTGATCTCTCCCGCGCGAGGCGATCGCGCGACCGGACCGGCTGCCTCACCGGGCGTCGGGAAGAGAGCCTGCTGTTCACCGCGAAGGTAGCCCGGCGGGTGAGCGGCATCGACGAACTCGCAGGCCCAGACGTCATCCACGTAGGGCGCGATGCCGCTACCCAGGATCATCTGGCGCAGGCCGTTGGAGATGACGTAGTGCTCCAGACGGATGTCGTGCTGCCGGTAGAGCGGATCGTCCGCGACGCGACGCCGCAGGCGCTCGAAGAAGTCCGGCAGTCCGGGGTAGAAGCTCAGCTGCGCGCCTAGTCGGCGCAGCAGCTCGTTGGAGAGCCCGGCCATGGCGCCGGCGCGGACGTACTCCAGCAGGTGGTGGAGATAGACCACGTCGGTCGAGACTCGCTGGCTGCCGTGCCGCCGATACCACTCCGGGAGGGCATTGACCTCACGCCAGAACTCCAGCTCGTCGACCCCGAAGTGTCGCAGCAGGGGCCGCTGCATGTAACCCGGGATGAGGGTCTTGTCGAAGTCCCAGATGACCGCCACGGTGTGCTGGAACCAGAGCGAGTCTGTCGAGGCGCGTTCAGGGGACATGGAGGCCGCATCGTACACGGCTGCGGTGATCAGTCGGAAGCGCGTGAACCCGTGGCGCGTGCCGAGCGCGCAGCGCCTGACGGCCGTGACGGCGACCGTCGACCCCCGGCGCGGCCGCCCGATCCGGACCTGGGCGCGTACCGTCCGTCACTCTCGGCGCCGCGCGCTGCGCCGATGGCCGGCTCGAAGCCGCGCACGATGCGCACGCGCAGGTCGCGCTTCAGCAGCCGATTGATGGACTTGAGATCGTCCTCCTCATCGAGCGAGACGAGGGAGATCGCGCGCCCCGGCGCCCCGGCACGTCCGGTGCGGCCGATGCGGTGGATGTAGTCCTGAGCCTGCACCGGCAGCTCGAAGTTGATGACCTGAGGCAGCGCCTCGATGTCCAGGCCGCGAGCGGCCACGTCCGTGGCCACCAGCACGCGCACCTCGCCGGAGCGGAAGGAGGCCAGGGCACGTTCACGTTCCGGCTGGGAGCGGTCGCCGTGGATGGCCACCGCCTCTATGCCCGTGCGGTCGAGCCATGAGGCCAGACGCCCGGCCATGATCTTGGTGCGCGTGAAGACGAGCACCTGACGCAGGTCTCGGGTGCGCACCAGGTGCGCCAGGAGCTCGCGGCGCTTGAGCGCATCGACCAGGTAGACCACCTGATCGACCATCTCCGCGGAGGTCACGGCGGGCTCGATATCGACCTCGGCCGGGTTCGCCAGGATGGTCCCCGCAAGGCGCCGGATCTCGGTCGAGAAGGTGGCCGAGAAAAGCAGGTTCTGGCGCTTGGGCGGAAGCAGGGCGATGATCCGCCGGATGTCATCGATGAAGCCCATGTCGAGCATGCGGTCGGCCTCGTCGAGCACCAGGATCTC
>JBBSMF010000126.1:0-5155 GCA_038233295.1 Candidatus Limnocylindrales bacterium
CGCCGTCGTCCGCGGTCAGGATGTGGCACCCAGCCGCACCGAGCTTGACGACGACGTGCCGTGCGCCGTGTTCGTGGAGATCCCGCGCGGCAGCCGCGGCGGCGCGTCCGGGAAGGAGTCGCTCCGCGTCCTCCTGGCTGGGCAGGACGGCAGCGACATCCTCCAAGAGGTTGCGGTCGCTCGGAACCAGACCATCGGTCTCATGCCAGGCATCCATCGTGATCAGCAGATCCGGCCGCGCCTGGCGTAGTGCGCGCGCCAGCGCGTGATGACTCGATCTCCGGAGTTGAGGAAGATGCACGCCAGCGAGGCTGTCCAGCCACGTTACCGGGATGTCGGAGGCCGCAGGACTGAAGGCCAGATACCGCTCCTCTTCATGCGTGTCGTCGCGGAAGCGCGAACGCTCCGCCGCTGGGATGCGGGCCATGACTTCCGGCGTGAGGTGCCGGGAGCGGCTCCCGTCGGCCCGATAGGCGAAGGCGACGTGAAGGCCCGTCCGGTCAGCTTCGCGTCGGACGCCGTCCAGCGCGATGCCTCCATCCTCGAACTCCTGTAGGCACGCCACGGGATAGTCGGATCCGGCGCGGGTGACCATGCCCACGCGGCGGTCCCAGATTGCCACGCCAGCCGCGGCATAGAGGACATTGCCGCCGCAGACGCCCGCGAACCGCTCGCCGGATGCGGTAATCACGCTGTCCAAGGTCAGACAGCCGAGCACCGCGTACAGGGGCTGGTCCACGTCTACGGTGCCTGCCGCGCAACGTTGCGAGGTGCGCGGCCAGCCGCCTCTAGGAACGCGTCGACCCGCTGCCGTTCTACTGCTCCGGCCAGGCTGCCACCCCGAAGGTAGCGGCCCACGATGAGCCCGTCGGACCCCTCGATCGCGCCCGCGGCGGTCTCCGGCTCTACCCCGCCGCCCAGGATGAGCGGTATCGCCACGTGTCGCCGGGCATCCTTGATCACCGCCAGCGAGCCAGCAAGGCTGTCAGCAGTGACGATCACCCGGTCCGCATGTCCGAACTCGACGCACCAGCGCGCCGCCTCGACCGGTGACACAGCCGCCAGATGACGGCTTGTCGGCTGGATCGCATCGGCCCAGATCTCCACTTGATCCTCGGCCATGAGCTCGCGACGCAGGCGGATCGCCTCTGCCGCACACCCCTGCACCAAGCCTTCCGCGCCGACCTCTGCGCCGACGTAGGCCTTCAACCGGACGAAACGTGCCCCCACGGCCACCGCGATGCCGATGGTCGCTGCGGGGTCACTCTTGAGGACGTTGATGCCCAACGGGATGGTCGCCGCGCGAGACACCTCCAGGGCGATCACGGCATAAGCGGCCACCGTCGCCGGCGGAACGCGCACGACCGGCGGATGATCATTGGAGTTCTGGATGAGGAGACCGTCGAGACCGCCCTGCTGGAGGGTCCGAGCATCCTGTGCCGCCTGCTCCGCGATCGATGGGACCGCCTGCCCGCCGTAGTTGGGTGCTCCTGGGAGTGGCGGCAGATGGATCATCCCGATGACTGGCTTCCGTCCGCCGAAGGGATCGCCATGAACCATGCTCAAGCGTCCGCCAGGGGCCGGCCGACGAATCGGCCGTAACCGGGTTCGACCTGCATCCGCCCGTCCCGGTAGACCACGACACCGCGCACCATGGTGAGGTCCACCCGACCCTTGACCCGACGACCTTCGTAGGGCGTCCATTTCGCCTTGTGAAGCAGCTCGGTGCCGGATATCGTCCACTCCGCATCCACATCGACAAGCGCAAAGTCCGCATCGCTGCCCGGGGCGATGACGCCCTTGCGCGGATGGAGGCGAAAGATGCGCGCAGCGTTCGTTGAAGTCACCTCGGCGAGGCGCTCGAGGCTCAGTCCCCTACGGCCGAGTCCCTCATCGAGGAGCAGCGGCAGCATCGTCTGGATGCCGGTGAGCCCGTTCGGAGCCTCCCAGATCTCGTTGGCGCCGGCCTCCTTCTCTTCGGGCGTGAACGGCGCATGGTCCGACCCGACAGTGTCGATCGTCCCGTCGAGCACGTACTGCCACATCCGGTCCGTGTTCTCACGGTCGCGCAGGGGAGGGGCACACTTCGCCCAGGGGCCCTGCTCACGGAGGGCCGAGTCGTCCAGGACGAGGTACTGCGGGCAGGTCTCGACATGACAGCCCTGGCCCCGAGCCTTGGCGGCCTTGATCAGCTCGGCACCTTCGGCAAGGCTCATGTGGACGATGTAGATGGTGGCGCCGGTCTCCACGGCCATCTCCAGGACTCCCGCGATGGCGTCCCGCTCGGCAAGCTTGGGCCGTGATTCCGCGTAGGCCATCGGATCGACGCGGCCCGCTGCCTTCAGCTCCTCCTCGCGCCGGTGAATGATCGCGTCGTTCTCCGCATGGATGCCCATCACCACATCGAGTCGCGCACCTTCGCGCAATGCCTCGAGCAGGACGCCGTCATCACAGGCGGGGAACTCCCGGGCCGCACGGCACATGAAGACCTTGTAGCTGACCACGCCCAGGTCGCGCAGGCCGGCCATGCGTTCCGCGAGATCATCCGAGGGCACGGGCACCACGCCGCCCCACAGCAGGTAGTCGACATGGGCACCGGCACGGGCGTGCTCGAGCTTCAGCTGGAACGCCGCGCGATCCACCGTGGGCGGCAGGCTGAGCGGCATCTCGATGACCGTCGTGATGCCTCCGGCCGCGGCTCCCGCCGTGCCATGGAGCCAATCCTCGCGGTGGGTGGCGCCCGGATCCCAGAAATGTGCGTGTGGCTCGACCAGGCCGGGAAGGAGCACGCGACCCGAGGCGTCGATGCATGGCAGACCGCTGAAGGGCTCGGTCTGGATGGCAGCGATGAGACCGTCCGCGATGCCCACCGAGCCATGGATCACGCCGCCCGGTGTCACGATCCGTGCGTCGTTGATGGCGCTGTCAAGCCCCATGGCTGACCTCCTCCTCCCTCGCCGAGTCCTCCGGCGGAGGCTCTTGGTCGCGTGCCGACTGGGCGTAGTCCTCGGCGGACCAGATGGGACAAGCCCGGATGAGGGGGCTGTTGACCTTCTTGTGCCGAACCAGGTCGGGGTCGGAGCCGCGGGCGACCGCGTCGTGAAAGGCCATCCATTGGAGCGGGATCACGGCGAGGCTGGTCGAGAGGTCCGTGAACGGGCCGCTCGGCACCGCCATCAACAGGTCCGCGTGTCGCTCGAAGGCGGGCTCGTCACTGACGCCTATGACCGCTGCTCCGATGGTGCGAACGGCGTCGGCGACCTCCACGGCCCGCTCGTAGAATGGCCCGCGCAGGGCGATCACCACGACGACTGAGTCGTGCTCGAGGCTGAATATCTCGCAGTGCGCGAACTGCTCGGTCTCCTGCGGGACGGCCGGCCGACTGCTCGTCTCATAGAGCTTCGCTGATCCGTAGAGCGCCACGGCGTGCGCTTCCCCGCCACCGATGAAATGGATCGTCCCGGCCCCTCGGATGCGCTCCGCCGCCTCCCTTCCGAGCTCCTCGGCTGGCTCGATGTAACGTTGGACCGCGTCGGCCAGCGCGCGAATGCCGTCGCGGACCGACTCCAGCCCATCATCGTCCAGGGCTCCCGAGCGATGCGCAGTGTGGGCACCCAGCAGCACAAGCGTCAGATAGGCGGCCTGGAAGCTGCCCGTGCGGCAGTTGGAGCGTTCCTCGAGGGAGGCGTTCGGCAGGAAGTGATCGGCGAGTCGGGCGATGCTGCCGGTCCGGTCCCTGGTGATCCCCAGCACCTTCGCATCTACGCTCTTGGCCGCGATGGCGGCCTCCACCGTGCGTCGCGTCTCACCCGAATAGGAGAGTGCGCAGACGAGGGTCTTCGGTCCGGAGGATCGATACATCGCGCGGGAGTATTCCAGGGCGTGCGCAGGGATGGTGAGGCTGCGCGAGAAGCGCAAGAAGGCGAACGAGGCCGCCATCGCCGAGAACAGCGAGTCACCGCAGCCGGTCATGATGATGTCGCGGATGCCACCCGCCACGATGGCGCTGGCGATGGCCGGCACCAGCGGATCGACATCGGTCAGCACCCGTCGGATGACCTCCGGCTGAAGCGCCAGCTCACCGGGAAGGATGTACGGCGCAGTCATCGTGCCTGTCGTCATCTTTGGCAGTCTCCTTTCTAGTCGAGCCGGTCGGGGTGGACCGGGATGGTGCGCACCACCTCTTCCAGGCGCTTTGCTGCCAATGCACGGTCGAAATGAGCGGGATGGCGTGCGCCCAACGACTCGAGCACGAAGGACGAGCTGACGGTCCCATAGGCCGCCGCCGTGACGATGTCGCCGGACTTGACCAGTCCCGCCAGGAATCCGCCGCAGAAGGCGTCCCCCGCGCCGGTCGCGTCCTCGATGCGCAGGCCGCGCACGACGCCGATATGCCACCCGAGGCGCCGCTTGATGTCGAAGACGTAGGCACCGAAGACGCCCCACTTAACGATCACATAGGCCCGGCCCAGCCCGCTGATCTGGGGCCAGAAGGCGCGTGGCGCCGTTTCCTCTGAATCGAAGATGAGCTGGAGATGCTCCAGGCTGGGCACGAAGAAGTCCACCTGGGCGAGAAGCGGGGCGACGAGGTCCGGATCCTCGCGGATGAAGTGGCGCTCGGTGTCCAGCGACACGGCGGCTCCAGCGACACGGACGGCCTCAGCGAGGGCAAGCTGCTGGCCCAGCGAGGCCGGCGCGAGGTGCACATAGGGCGCACGCAGCATGTGGCTCGGGATGTCCCCCGGCACGGGGGTGAGCTCGCGTAGTCGGTGTGCGCTCCGGAAGCGATAGGTGCGGGAGCCATCGGGATGGTAGGTGGCGACGTCCCGGATGCTCTCGCCCACGAGGAACGACACGCCGCTCCAGTCCGTACGTTCCGGGTCCGCAGTCGCCTGCCGCGAGAAGTTGGGGTCGTAGTCGTCGCCGAAGCGCGTGACCACACCTACCCTGATGCCCCACATCGATGCCCCGACGGTCGCGTACAGGACGGCGCCGCCCGGCGTGTCCGGAAGGATCGTGCCGTCCTCGCGATGGATGTCGTCGATCGTGGCCTGGCCCACGATCGTCACGTCGGGCACCGGGGGGCTGCCCTCGGCGGAGCCCGCAACGCGGATCGACGGGTCTCCCACGGGCGCCGGCCGACGGTCGCTCACGC
>JBBSMF010000127.1:0-5140 GCA_038233295.1 Candidatus Limnocylindrales bacterium
ATTCTCGGGAGGCGACACCATGGGCGACCAGAAGCGATCCGGCGCAATGCCAGGCGGCGATCACCACCACGACGAGCATGATCACGAGCTCGACTTCATCGCACCGGCCAAGGGCTCGGCCGAGGAGATGCTCGAAGCGCTGGTCGGCGACCCGCTCGACCCCATGCGTCATTCCGCCGCGCATGTGATGGCCGAGGCCGTGATGGATCTCTTCCCGGGTACCAAGCTCGGCATCGGCCCCGCCATCGAGGGTGGCTTCTACTACGACTTCGAGCTGGAGCGCCCGCTCACACCAGAGGACCTGGGGCGTGTGGAAGAGCGCATGGCCGCCTCCGTCGCCGCGGACCACGCCTTCGTCCGCCACACCCTGGACCCCGACCAGGGACGTGCCTTCTTCGAGCAGAGCGGCCAGCCGTACAAGGTCGAGATACTGGACGATCTCCGCACCGCCGCCGACATAGCCGGCCAGCCGCCGCCCGAGGTTTCCACCTACGAGCACGGCTCATTCGTTGACCTCTGCCGCGGCCCCCACGTCGAATCCACGGGCGCCATCGGTCCTTTCAAGCTGCTCAGCGTGGCTGGGGCGTACTGGCGCAGCGACAACGACCGACCGATGCTCCAGCGCATCTACGGCACGGTCTGGGCTACCCAGGAGGAGCTGGACCGTTACCTGTGGCGGCGCCAGGAGGCCAAGAAGCGCGACCACCGGCGCTTAGGTCTCCAGCTCGACCTGTTCAGCTTCCACGACGTCAGTCCCGGCTCCGCCTTCTGGCATCCCAAGGGTTGGCGTCTCTACCGGACGCTGGAAGCCGCCATCCGGGAGCTCCAGGAGCGTCGCGGCTACCAGGAGATAAGCACGCCTCTGCTGGTCCACCAGAAGCTGTGGGAGCAGTCGGGTCACTGGGATCTGTACAGCGAGAACATGTTCAAGCTCGACTCGGAAGGGCAGACCTACAGCCTGAAGCCGATGAACTGCCCCGAGAGCACCTTCATCTATCGCAGCCGGACGCGCTCCTACCGCGACCTTCCGCTGCGCCTAGCCGAGTACGGGGAGCTGCATCGCAACGAGCTTTCCGGCGTGCTCTCCGGCCTCACGCGCGTGCGCCACTTCGTCACGGACGACGCGCACATCTTCGTCCGGCCCGACCAGATCGGCTCGGAGATCGAGGGGCTGCTGGCCGAGGTGACGGAGGCCTATGGTTGGTTCGGCTTGACGCCGCGCCTCACCTTCGGCACGCGTCCGGACAAGGCACTGGGCGACCCGGCCGTCTGGGAGCAGGCGGAGTCGCTGATGCGCGAGGCGCTGGAGCGGTCCGGCGTGGACTACCGCGTCAAGGAGAAGGACGGCGCCTTCTACGCGCCCAAGATCGACATCCAGATCGAGGACGCTCTTGGCCGCGAGTGGCAGACGGCGACCATCCAGGTCGACCTGGTGATGCTTCCCGAGCGATTCGACCTGACCTACGTGGACGAAGCGGGTGAGCAGCAGCGGCCGGTGGCCATCCACCGCGCCATCTACGGCTCGCTGGAGCGCTTCATCGGCGTGCTCACGGAGCACTTCGCTGGCGCCTTCCCCTTCTGGTGCGCGCCGGTCCAGGCCGTGGTGGTGCCCATCGCCGACCGCCATAACGACGCTGGCACCGAGCTGGCGACGGTCCTGCGCTCCCGCGGCCTCCGCGTCGAGGTGGACGACTCATCCAACCGGATGCAGAACAAGATCCGCCTGGCCCAGGAGCAGAAGGTGCCCTACATGCTGGTGCTGGGCGATCGCGAGATCGAGGCCCGCACGGCCGCGCCACGGACTCGCGCGGGAGAACAGCAGGCTCCGCAGGAGTGGGAAGCGCTGGCCGAGCGGCTGCAGGCTGAGGCGGAGGCAAGGCGGCCCGACTGACGACGGGCGCTCCGCCTACCGCGGCGTACGATGCGCGGCGTGAATCGCGATGGCTGGTGGCGATCGATCCCGGCGGGCGTGATGATGACCATCGCGCTGAGCGGCTGCATCACCGTCGGCCCGGTCGGCACGGCGCCGCGGAGCGCCGGACCCACCGGCCAACCCAGCCTTTCCTCGAGCCCGAAGCCGTCCGCGGCGGCATCGCTCACTGCCACTCCACCTGCCCCCACGGCCACATCGACTGCCGTTCCCACGCCCACGACGATGCCGACTGGGACAGCGGTTCCAACGCCTACTGCGTCGCCCAGCGCGATCGTCTCCGCGGGCGCCTCGGCCGGTCCATCAGCCCCTGGACCGACCTCATCCCCATCGCCATCGGCGACTCCCGCCAGCGATGGCTTCGGCGCGATCACGCCCATCTTCCAGGATGACTTCACTGATACGCCGAGCGGCTGGGGGATCGGGGAAGAGGACGACGGCGCCATCGACTACGGCGATGGGCACCTGCGGGTGGATCTGACAATGCCAACGGCGGGCCTGTGGAGCACGCGCCTCCTGGATGGGAGCTGGGAGGTGGTCCAGATCGAGGGGACGGTGCAGCCACTGGCTGGGCCGGCATCCCAGGCTGGCTACGCCGGCTTCCTGTGCGCGGCCGGCCAACGTGACTACTTCATGGGTCTCATCGACACGCGCGGCGGCTGGGTCTTCGCCGAAGCTGTGGACACCGCGGTCACCGTGCTCGAGCGGGGCGGCCCGCCGCCACCAGCGGTCTCGGCCGGCCTAGGTACGCGACTCACCATGCAGTGCGCCGGCAGTGAGACGGGTGCGGTGCGCTTGCGGCTGCTGGTAGACGGGGAGGAGGCCGGCCGCTTCGAGCGAGACGATGGCCTGGCCCGCTTCGACCAGGTCGGGGTCTACGGCGAGGCCGTCGACCCGACGTTCTCCTTCACCGTCGACGGTGTCGACGTCCGGGGCGGCGCCGTCTTCGTCGACCCACCGCGCCCTTTGCCACAGCCATAGGGCTCCACAGCCGCGGATCGTCTGGAAGCGTAGGATTCCGCCGACCGTGAAGACCCAGCGACCCTTCCCAGCCGTGGTAGCGGCCCTGCTAGCGATCCCGCTGCTCACCGCGGCCTGTTACATCGAGCCCGTGATCCCGACACCGGGCGCCACCCTCAACGCGTCGCCCAGCACTTCGGCATCTTCGTCCCCGACACTATCCAGCAGCCCGACCTCTGTGCCGACGGTAGAGCCCACCCCGACAGCGAGCCCATCGCCGACGGCGTCGCCCAGTGCTTCACCCGTCGCTTCACCCGTCGCTTCACCCACCGCCGTCCCACCCATCGGGGAGGCTCTCTTCAGTGACGACTTCGGTGACGCCGCAGACCCGCTGTGGGGCACCGGGACGCAATCCTCCGGATCGGTGGCTTACACCGACGGGGGCCTGCGCATCGACGTGGCTGATGAGCAGAACAGCCTTTGGAGCTGGCGCGTGTTCCAGCCCGAGCAGACCCTTCAAGTGGTCCAGGTCGCGGGGACCGTGTCGACGTCCGGCACCGGTGCGGCTGGCTGGATGTGCGGGCTGGGGGAAGACCGTTTCGTCGGCGGCCTGATCCATTCATCGGGACAGTGGGTCGTGCTCGACATCACCGATTCGACCTCGTCGGCCCTCGATCGCGGGCCGCTGCCCGAGGGGGTCGACCCCGCGCTGCCGCACCGGCTGACGGTCGAGTGCGCCGGCACGGGTGCGGGCCCCATGCGCGTCCGCCTGCTGGTGGACGGGCAGGAAGCCGTGGCCTTCGAGAGCACGGCCGGCATAGCCGGCTTCGACCGGGTGGGCGCCTATGCCTTCGCCGACGAGACCGGCTTTGCGGCCGTATTCGATGACGCGGCAGTCTTCGGAAGCGACGCGGAGGCGGGCCCTGCGCCAGGATCCGCGAGCCGGAGTCCGACCCCCTGATCCACGGCACGCCCACCTTGCTTCGCGACGTACGCCTGGCGGGTGTCCTCGTCGCCGGCTTGGCGTCCTGCATGGCTTGCACGGGCGTGCTGACACCAACGACGGCACCCATGCAGCCCATCGCATCGCCCACCACGGCGCCGTCTGCCACGCCGACCGCCACGTCACGCCTGACGCCTGTGCGGTCAGCCGCTGCCAGCCCCAGCCCGCGTCAAGATCCGAGCACGCCTCCACCGTCCACATCCGCCTCTCCCTCCCCGTCAGGGCCCCAGACGGGTACCTTCCTTGAGGCTATCCGTGACGACATGGCCGACCGTCGGAGCGGCTTCCAGACGGGCGACTTCGAGCACCACCGGGTGGTCTACGAGGAGGGTCAGCTGGTGGTGGAGATCAGGGGCCCCGGCCGCTCCACGTGGACCATGCGCGAATTCGGCGACTGGCCCCTGGCCGACGTCGAGGCGACCATCCTGCGGCCCGATGCGGCGGCGGAAGGCTTCTACGGCTTGACCTGCGGCCGCAGCGACGACGACTTCTATGCCGGGCTGTTGGACGGCTCGGGGGGAACGGCACTCCTCCGCGTGGTCGACGGTCAGGCGACCGTGCTCCTGCGTGATGAGATCCCCGTGCCAGAGGCCGCCGTGACCGGACCCATCGACCTGCGCCTGTCATGCCGCGGTACGGACGCTGGCGAGGCGTCGGGCGTGAGCCTGAGCGTGGCCGATCGCGTGGTGGCCAGTGCGGCCGACCCGAGCGGCTTCGTGAGTTTCCTGCGAGGCGGCTTCTACTTGGAATCCGGCACTGCGTCGGAGGGGTCCCTGATGAGCGCGGACGACTTTCGCGTGGTGGTCGGGCTCGTGGCGGACAGCGGCAGCGGCAGCGGTCCGTCCTCGTCCCCGATCGGCGACCCGGCTGTCGACGCGCTCCTGCTGCACGTACCTGAGTCCCTGCGCGACCTCTGCCGAACGGTGACTCGCGCGGATCTGGCAGCCACCGTTGCGGTGAACTGCGCCACGCCAGAGATGCCGGTCACCACGTACCTTCAGTACTCGGATCCGCCCACCATGACCAGGGACTATGACGCGCTGGTGGCTGTCCACGCAGAGGCGACCGGCAGCAGCTGCCAGATGGAGCCCGGCGAGGGGCCCTACACCGTCGACGGGATCGAGGTGGGACGCCTGCTGTGCGTCCTCCAGGATGACGTCGCGACCATCTACTGGACGGACGAACGCGTCTCGATCATGGGCCAGGCGCAGGCGGCGAACCGCTCGTTGGCCGGACTGTACGCGTGG
>JBBSMF010000128.1:0-5109 GCA_038233295.1 Candidatus Limnocylindrales bacterium
CCGCAGGGATCACCGGCGACTTCGCCGGACGGTACCAGCGCCACCACCCCGAACGCCTCGGCCACGAGCCCGCTCTTCGGTCAGCCAGCGCCCGTCGACCCTTGCGAGGTACTCGACCCACGTGAGCTCCAGACCGTCCTTGAGGGGGCGTTCACGATCGCCGCCCAGGAGACGTCGGGCGGAGCGGCGGCGAGCTGCATCTTCACCTCCGAGGACGGCCAGAGCCGGGTCTCTGTGACGGTCATCAAGGCGCCGGTCACGCTGCCGGAGTTCCAGGACAGGATGCGTGCCTTCGGCGATCGCGCCGTGCCGGTGACCGACTTGGGCGTGCCCAGCGGGCTGGTGGTCTTCGGAGCGACAGCTTCGGTCTACGCGCTCGTGGAGGACGTCGAGATCTACATCGACCTCGTCAAGGAGGACCGCACCGGAGGCCAGATCACAGGACCGGTCCTGGCACTCATGGAACGGGCGCTCTCCCGGATCCCCGGCGGACCTGCCCCGGGCACATCGGGCGGCCCTCCCCAGCGGACGCCCAGCGCGAGTGGCTGATCGCGTCGAACGCCTCATCAGCGTGCGGGGGGTCGGGCGGGTCCGGCGTCCTCCGGACGAGGCCGCACTCTCGGTCTCGGTGGAGCGCTCCGCGCCGACCGCGGCGGCGGCTCAGGCGGGGGCCAGTGAGCAGATGCGCAAGGTCATGGCCGTCCTGTCCGGCCGCGGGATCGATGCCTCGGATCTGTCGACCGAGACGATCTCCCTGGAACCGACCTACGACTACCGCGAATCGGGCGCCCGGCTGACCGGCTACCGCGCCAGCCAGGCCCTCGCCCTGCGCCTCAGGCGTCTGGATGAGCTGGGGCCGACCATCGATGCTGCGGTCGCGGCTGGCGCGTCGGGTATCTCCGGCGTGACCATGGGCATCGCCGATGCGCGCTTAGCGGAGGACGAGGCGCGTGGCCTCGCGGTCGCCGATGCCCGGCAACGGGCGGAGGTGTTGGCGAGTGCCGCAGGTGTGACGCTGGGCGTGCTCCTGGAGGTCGTCGAGGGCGGCCCGAGCCGCGGGCCGCTGCCCATGATGGCCAAGCACATGGAGGCCATGAGCGCCGATACGCCTATCGCCGAGGGTTCCACCGAGGTCGTCGTGGAGATCCAGGCGAGCTTCGCCATCACGGGCTGAGGCGAAAGCTGAGGGCTGTCCATCCGTCACGATCGACGAACAGGATGGGGCCGTCTGCACCGCTCTGACACTCTGGGCGGGACCGACGGCTCCGGTGGACCGTCGCCTCACCGCCGCGTCCCACGACCCCGTGCGCAGCCGCCCGACTTCGAGGCTCGTCGCCCGACCCATGGGGTCACCGTCCGCTCTAGCATGCTCGGCGAGGCCTGTCAGTTCGTTCATCGTGACGATCCGTCATGGTCGGACGTCTGCCCCACGCCAGGGCCCGGGGATCACTCGGGGCCACGGATGCCCGTGTCGTAGTTGATCTCTATCGCCGTGAATGACCCAGCCACGACCGAAACGGACTGGGGCGGCGCGGAGGGCAGCGGGTCGCCGCCGGGCGTCGGCGCGATGGTGTACTCCCCGGGCGGGAGAAGCACCTCGAAGCGCCCATCCGCTCCCGACGAGATCCGCGCCACCTCCCGATCGTCCAGGTCGAGGATGACCAGGACCGCGACGTAGGGCGTGGTGCAGGGCACGTCGCGCGTCTCCACGGGACAGGTCGGTCCCAGTCGTACGAAGCCGCGGATGCCCGAGTCGAGCGGCGCCGATGGGACGGCACTGGGTCCGCCCGGACCGCACGCGGCGAGGAGGAGGATCGCGAGCGGAACGGCACCGAGGTAGGCGCGGGCCCGACGCCACTGGTCGGAGATCAGAGTCCGGACCATTCCCGGATGGCGCGCGCCAATGCCGATACGTCGTCGTCGCCGTGGCCCTGCGCGATCAGTCCGTTCTCGATCTGCGCGGCCATCGCTGCGACCGGCATGGCCACGCCGGACTCACGGGCCATGGTCAACGCGATCATGACGTCCTTGAGATGCAGCGACACCTTGAAGCCCAGGGGATACTCGTCGGCGATGATCCGTCCGCTGCGGTTCTCCAGCACCCAGGAGGCAGCGGCTCCACCGCCGAGCGCCGCCACGACCTGCTCGGGATCCAAGCCGGCGCGGATGGCCAGGATCAGGCCCTCGGCCACGCCCAGATACGTGCCGCACAGGATCACCTGATTGACCGCCTTGGTGGCCTGACCGGCACCCAGCGGCCCCATGTGCGTGACGGAGCGGCCCATCGTCTCGAGCACCGGGCGGGCGCGTTCCACGTCCGCCGCCGCGCCGCCGACCATGATGGTAAGGGTGCCCTTCTGAGCGCCCTCGGATCCACCCGACACCGGCGCGTCGACCATCGCCACGCCCTGCTGGGCGAGTCGCGCGGCGAAGTCACGCGACGCCGCGGGACTGATGGTGGAGCAGTCCACGACGAGCGTTCCCGGTGAAGCACCCGACGACGCGCCCTCCGGTCCGAAGAGCACCGCCTCCACGTCCGGCGAATCGGACACGCAGATGACCACCACGTCCGATGCCTCCGCCACCGCCTTGGGGCTGGCGCCCTCGACGGATCCCAGCGCAAGCAACTCCGTCGCGCGGCCGGGGGACCGGTTCCAGACGGTCAGAGGGAAGCCCGCGCGCCGCAGATTGGCGGCCATGGCACCGCCCATGGTTCCCAGGCCGCAGAACCCCACTCGCTCCACCGCGACGCTCCTACTCTGGTCCGTGCCGTGACCGATCTCACCGACCGTCACGGTCACCCGTGGCGCCGATGTTAGCGCCGCCAGGAATCGCAAGAGCCTCGCCGCAGGGACGAGGCTCTCGACATGCGGATGGTCGCTCCCGCGAGCGACGCGGGCGGGTCAGTTCCGGCTGCCGCCGAAGATGCGCAGCAGGCTCATGAAGATGACCACGAAGTCGATGTACAGGGCCAGCGCACCGAGGACGGAGGCCGACTCTCGATCACGGATGCCGGGCATCTGGCCGTTCTTCAGACGCTGGACGTCATAGGCGGTGAGGCCCGTGAAGATGACCACGCCGCCGATGCCGATGAGCAGGTTGAGCGTGTCGCTGCCGGGGAACAGGAAGAAGTGCACCAGCGACACGACCAGCAGGCCGATGACGCCCATGAACAGGATCCCGCCAAGGCTGGTCAGGTCACGCTTGGTGACGAAGCCGAAGAGGCCGGCTGCCCCGAAGATGGCCGAGGCGCCGAGGAAGGCCGACACCACGCCCGCGGCCGCGCCGTTGGCCGTGTAGGCCAGGACGACCGCCCCGATGACTAGCCCGTTCGTCAATGCGTAGGCGAACAGGAGCGCAAGACCGGGCAGGGCACCGATCTTGTTGATGAGGAAGCTGAGGGCGAAGACGAACCCGAGCTGACCCAAGGCCAGGATCAGATAGTTCTCCAGCACGAAGCGCTGGACGCTGGGGTTGTTGTGGACGAAGAAGGCCGCCACGGCGCTGACCAGCAGCGCCAAGAACATCCAGACGAAGCTCATCGTCAGGAAGCCTTCGCGCGGCCCGACGGCGACGCGCTCGCCATTGACCATCACGCCGCCGCGCATGCCGGAGGCGGCCGGCGGCAGGGACCCGTAGGGAGCCGGTGCTCACGGGCTGGGTGCCTGATACCGGTCAGGCTGGTTACGATCTCGATCGAACACGGTTCGTGTTTCCTTCTCACTGGTTCCGAGTCCGGCTGGGCCGGCTCGGAGGGGCGTCCGTACGGACGCAACAGGGATAAGTCTAGCGGTACGCGCTTAACTCGCCGGGTGACCGGACCGTGGGGCCGTGCGCGCAAGCGTGACGGCGCGCTCCTCGGCCTGCTCGGCCGCACGCGCCAGCACCCAGACAAGATCGGCCTGCCGGTTGAGGTAGGGCACCAGCCACGCGCCGGCGACCAGCCCGTCGCGCTGGAGGCTAACGGCACGGCGCTCAGCGCGGCGCAGGATCGTGCGGGTCAGCTCGAGCGCGGCGGAGAGGCGCGAGGCGCCCGGCACCACGAACTCCCGGGGCATCTGGATGCGGGCCTCGTACGCCGCGAGCTCCGTCTCGAGGTCCGTCAGCATGGCCTCGTCGACCCGGGTGGTGCCGTCCTGGAGCCGCTCCCAAGCGTCCGGGTTGGCGGCCAGCTCGGCGCCGACCACAAAGAGGCCCCGCTGGAGGCGCAGCAGCAGATCCGCCATTGCGTACAGCTCCTGCGGAAGGGCTCCGGCACTCGCCAGCTCCCCGATCTCAGCGCGGGCCAGACCCATCGCGGCCACGGCCTCATCCGTGGTGCCGTACGCCTCCGTGCGCGGATCGTCCTTCTGGACGCGACCGCCGAAGAGGAGGCCCGTCGTCCCGTCGTCGCCGCGGCCGGTGGCCACCATGCTGTCGGCGATGGACGGCCGCGTGCCTCGGCTCATGGTCGCCTTCCGAACGGACCGCTACCAGACGAGACCGGCGTCCTTGGGATCCCAACGCTCGGCGAGGAGCGTGACCTTGACCTCGTGATCGACCACGCTCTCGGCCTGCTCCTTGACCTGCTGGATCATGGAGCCTGCGTACGGGCAGAACGGGGTGGTGAGGATCATCTTGATCTCTGTCTGCCCGGGGCCCAAGATGACCTGGCGGATGAGCGCCAGCTCCACCACGTTCATGCCGATCTCCGGGTCCACCACGGCGCGCAGCGCGTCCAGGATGGCCAGCTCGGTAGCGCGGGCCTGAGGGTCGAAAGCAGCCGGCTCCGTGGAGGCCGTGGGGGCGGTCGTTTCGGCGGTGGAAGCGGCCTTGGTCGGGGTGGTCGTGCTGGTGTCGGTCATGGAGAGAGCCTCAGGGTACGTCCGACCATGCTAGCACCGGGTATCCCGAAGCCGGTCGCCGGCCTCGTTCAGCGATACGTCGCAGAGGGCTCCGGCTCTCCCCTGCTGACGACCACCCCGGACATCGAGCGCAGGTGCTGGGGCAGCTCCGCCGCCGCCTCGGCGCTGAAGCCGGGACCGGCCAGCGAACCATCCGGCTCCAGAAAGCTGCCGTATCGCTCGGGGTGTTCGGCCCCGAAGCGGAACGCCTCGGCGATGCCCACCA
>JBBSMF010000129.1:0-5091 GCA_038233295.1 Candidatus Limnocylindrales bacterium
TTGACGGTCGAAACTAGCGAGCCGACAAGCATGGCCTCTACCCGCTCGGCGCCCGGCTCTGCCTGAAGCATGGCAAGGAGCGCCGAAGCGTCCTGGACGCACGGTCCCGAGATCAAGAGGGGTGGCGTTCGCTTTCGCTCTCGCGGCGTCGCTCCGCCACGAGTTCATCGGCCAAGCTCGCGCCGTCAGCGATCGAGGCGAAGCGGGCTTTGGCCCGCTCCAGGAGCGCATCGGGACGCTCCAGGATGAGCCGATCGTCCTCGACCCGTGCCACGAGCGAGGTCCCCTCCGCCAGATCGAGGGCTCGGCGAAGCTCTATCGGGATCAGCACCCTTCCACCAGCTCCGACCTTGGTTGACAACATCGTCGCAATCTGACACGTGACGCATGCAGTGTCAATGCTGGAACGAGCACTGGCGCTGGGGGCGACCCTGGGCCACGGTTGGCTCTTCGGCCGGCCGGGCCCACTGCCTGATGTCTCCAGCCAGCGCAGCATCCTCTTCAGCCACGGCCGGCCGTCCAACCGATACCCGAGGGTACGCCCGCCGAGCTCGTTGCCGAGCGCGCTCACCTCGCCGTGCAGCGAAGCGGTGGGCGATGACGGTCCAGACGCGGACCGTCGCTTCGACGTCGTAGTGACATACGACCGTAGCGCTGACCGCCGCCAGGGCACTGATGGCGCGCATCGCGCCCGCGACGCCGCAGCTGAGCTAGACCGTCTTGAACTGCTCGAACGGCTGCCGGCAGGCGGCGCAGTGGTAGATGGCGCGACACAGGGTCGGGCCGAATGCGTTCTCGATCGACGTGTCCAGAGAGCCGCAGTAAGGGCACGGCGCGACGGGCAGCACGGGCAGCAGGCGCTCCTCGTCGCGGCCGGCCGGCGCGGGCGGCCCGAAGCCGCTCTCCCGGAGCCGCTTATGGCCATGTGGCGTGATCCGTTCACTGGTCCACGGCTCGGCGAAGCTGATCACGGCCTGCACATCAGACGCGAAGCCTTCCAAGCGCTCCTCGACGGCGCTGCGCATCAGATCCACCGCGGGACAGCCCACGAAGGTGGGCAGGAGCTCGACCAGGACGCGCCCCGGACCCACCTCGACCCTGCGCACGACGCCCAGATCGACCACGGAGATGGCCGGGATCTCGGGGTCGGACACATCCTCCAGCGCCGCCCAGACTGCCTGCTCCAGGGGCATCGGTGCGCCACCCGCGGGGTCGATCGTCCGGAGCGCGCTCACCAGACGGCTCCTTCCTCGAGTCGATGGACCATCGTGAACTCGCCCCACAGCCAGCGGAACGACTCCGACGGCTGTGCTCTCGCTCGACCGCCCTCCCACGCCGGACGCGGCCCGGGCACGCTCAGGCGCAGGCTTCCCAGCACGGTGAGAAGGTGCTGGTACTGCCGGTCGGCCAGCTCCGACATGGGCGCTGCCAGGACCCCTGCATCGATCAGGTGGCCCTCGTCCGGCAGCGAGGCGAACACGGAAAGTGCGTCAGGCCACAGGCTGTCGAGTGCCGCCTCCAGGCGCTGACGCGGCTCGCCGCCCTCCGCCAGGCGGCGCATCCACACGTCCATGTGCATCAGGTGATACGTCTCCTCGCGGCGGATCTTCTCGACGATCTGCGCCAGCGGCGCGAACGTCGAGCGGCGGAGAGCGCTGAGACGCACCGCGTCGGCCGTGTCATAGAGCCAGCGCCGTGCCACGGAGAAGGCCCAGTCCGTGCGCGGGTGATCGAGCAGATGGCAGTGGCGATACTCGTCCGCCGTCCGGCCGAAAGCCAGGTCGTCGGCGTCGCCTCCACGGAGCTGCGCGATCATCTCGTAGAGCAGACGCGCGTGGCCGATCTCGTCCTGGGCGAGCGAGCTGAAGGCCACGTCCTCCTCCAGCATCGGCGCGATGCCCGTCCACTCCGAGTCCCAGAAGCCGAGCACGAACTCGTCGTCGGCCATGGTCAGGAGCAGGCCGGACAGCGCCTCGCGCGTCGCCTGGTCCAGGTCACCAACATCGAACTTGGGCAGGTCGGGTTCTGCGAGAGGCCGCGTGGTGCGACGCTCCGGGGTGGCAGTCACTCGGACGCTCCCCCGCCGCCGCCCACCTCGTCGCCGTCGCTGCCCGCGACCGCGCGCTTGCGAGCGGCGTCAAGCTTGTCGCGCATCACGTAGCCGCCGGGCTTCTTGAATGTCCGGTCGAGCGGCGGCTGGAGCAGGTCGGGGTCGGAGAGGTCGGTGATGTCCCCGCGGGAGACGATCCAGAGGCGCACGCTCTCCTGGCGCCGGGCGTACAGCTCCCGCGCGTAATGCGTGGCCAGATCTCGATCAGGGGCCCGCACGTTCCCGGCGTGGCGCATCGGATCGCCGTCCTTCTCCTGGCGGAAGACCTCCCAGATGTCGGGCCGAGCCCCCTCCCCCAGCCGGCCGGCCGGGTCGGTGCCGCCTTCCGAGTTCGGCGGAGGCTTGGCCGTCGGCCCGACAGCGGGCACGGGTTGGCCGAGCGGTCCGGTGTGTTCCGGGCTCATGTGCTCGACCGCGCGTGACCAGCCACTCACGCCACCGCCACCGCCGTGGCCGCGGGCGGCGCGAGGACCGTCGCGCGCACCCAGGCCGTCAGGTCGTGGTTCTCGCGGCGGAAGTCGAGGCGCTCCTGCGACATGGGGCCATGGTTGGTGACGACCGTGCGCAGCTCGTTCCAGTCCGGTTCTGAGTAGCGCCACTCCCCTGCAGCCTCGTCGAGGCGCAGCTCCGGATCCGGGATGGTCAAGCCCAGCTCTCGGATGCGCGGCACGTAGATGGTCAGGAACTCCTGGCGCAGCTCCTCGCTGGTCTTGGCCTTGATGTGCCAGAACAGGTCCCGGTCCTTGGCGCGATCGGAGCGCGGGCCGTGCATCTGCATCAGCGGTCCCCACCAGCGATCGAGCGCCTCCTGCACCATCTCCCGCTGTGTCGGCGTGCCGTTCATCATGGTCACGACCACGTCCCGACCGTGCATGATGTGCACCGATTCCTCCCAGCAGATCTTCTTCATGGTGCGGCTGTAGGGCCCGTAGCTCGACTCGCGCAGCGCCTGCTGGGCCACGATCGCCGCGGCGTCCACGAGCCAGGCGATGATGCCCACGTCGCCCCAGCTCTTGGTGGGGTAGTGGAAGACGTTGTGGAACTTCGTCTTGCCGTCCAGCAGGTCCTCGAGCATCTGTTCGCGCGGCTTGCCCAGATCCTCCGCCACGCGGTAAAGCAGCTGCGCATGGCCGACCTCGTCCTGGACCTTGGCCGTCAGCGCCAGCTTCCGCTTGAGATTGGGCGCACGCATGATCCACTCGCGCTCGGGCAGCACGCCCATCAACTCGCTGTTGGCGTGCATCTCCACGAAGCGAAGGACGCCCTGGCGGTACTCGTCGGGCATCCAGTCGCGCGCCTCCACCTTGTGGCCGGCCTGCACATGCTCCACGAAGGCGTGGTAGCGCTCCTCGTGGGTCAGCTCCGGGTCGTGGTAGAGCGGTCGGGCGCACTCGTCGGGCTGGAGGACGGGTTCCAGGGCGAGGGGGTCGGTCATGAATCGGTCCTCCGTGTCGGTTGCTGCGTTGCCGGTGGGCAGGTCAGGCCGCCCAGGAAGAGGTCTGCGTAGCGGTCGGCGATGGCCTCGGGTGTCAGCTCGCCATCAGGGCGGTACCAGACGGCGATACCGTTGAGGGCAGAGAGCATCCAGGTCGCAGCCAGGCGCGGGTCCGTGCGGGGCTTGAAGTCCCCGGCTGCGACGCCCTGCGCGATGACCTTCCGAAAGCGGCGCTCGTACCTGCGACGGCGGGCAGCCACGGCCGTGCGGCGCTCCGGAGACAGGAACCGCCACTCGTCCAGGAAAGAGACCGCGTTGCCCAGATCTTCGGTGACGACACGGATGTGAGCGCCGGTCATGGCCCGAAGTCGCTGCGGGGCGGGCGACTCGGCCGCCGCGATGGGCGCTACAGCGGCCTCGAAGCGGTCTGCGGCGCGTTCCACGATGGACCAGAGCAGGTCTTCCTTGGAGGCGATGTGGGCATAGAGGCTGGCGCCTTGCAGGTTGAGCACCTGCGCGATGTCCCGCACGCTGGTCGCCGCGTAGCCGCGCTCACGAAATAGGACGCTTGCGGCGTTCTCGATCTGCTGCCTGCGGGTTTCCACCATGCGGACCAGTCTAACGAACGCTTGTTAGCCTGGCAAGGATCATATCGAGCCGACACGGATGGCGCGCAGCGCCAGGAACAGGGGGATCTCGGCGTCGCGAGACGAGCCCCCGCGGCTTGGCCGGCCTGACCGACCCGGCTTTTGCTCGGGCGGCAGGTCGGGCAGCTCGAGCATGGCGTCCACGGCGAATCCGACCGCGCCCAGGGCGTTCACGTAGCTGCTGATGGGCCGATGGAACGCCCGTGTTCGCCCAGCGTCGGTGGGCGATCCCATCGGCACGGCCATGGGGGTCAGGTAGGCATCGACGCGCCGATAGCGCAGCTTGCGAGACGCGTCGAAGCCCCACCCAGAGTGGCGCGGCTGGCGGAAAGACGGATGCGTCATGAGCATCACGATGCGCGATGTCGGACGCAGCGCCCAGGCGGCCGACTCGAGGACCGGCTCGAGCGCATCCATGTCCTGCACGCTGAGCATGAAGACCGCCGCGTCACAGCTGGCCGCAGTCACCCCAGAGACTTCTCGGAGCCGCCGGGCATCGCCGAGCAGGAACCGCCCGCTCCGACCGTGCCGCCGGCGCGCGACGGCGATCAGTCGCGGGCTGGCATCCACACCTGTGTACCGAGCGCCGCGAGTCGCGATGTACGGAGCCAGGATGCCTTGCCCGGCCCCGATGTCGAGGATCTCCTCGCCAGCTGTCGGATGAAGCAGGTCCAGCACGGCCGGGATCGCCCGTCCTCGGTGATACGCGCTGCCCTTGTCGCCGACCCAGCCGTCATACCAGGTGGCGACATGATCCCAACTAGTTGGCGCCGCGGCCCGGTCGCGGGAACGACGCTCGTTCCCGGACACGGAAGACCATGTTCATGCTCATGCCGGATCCTCTAGACGAAGGGACGTGCGGCGACCTCTGTCGCGCGAAGCGACATTGTCGCTCACAA
>JBBSMF010000130.1:0-5082 GCA_038233295.1 Candidatus Limnocylindrales bacterium
ATGTGTCAGGAGCGCCGACTCGATGCAGACCATCAGCGGCAACCCCGAACGGAGCGCGTCCACTTGAAGGACGCCAGGCGCATCACCCCGGTAGACCCCATCGATGCGCACGTCGAAGCGAATGGCCCTTTCCGCTGAGTCAATGTCACGGGCATGGACGACCTCCCCAGAAGCGACGGTCCCGACCGTGGGTGCGACCTCTCGGAACGATGGTCAGGGGTAGTAGCTGAGGCACTCGGCTGCAGCCGGGGATGGCAGCGCGAGCACGAATGACGCGAGGAGGCAGGCGGTGGCAAAAGAGCGGGCACCAACGGACCGTCGAGAGATGCTCATCGCAAACTCCTCAGCTTGTGGCGGTCAGCGTCGGCGGAAGAGGCCTAGCAGCCGCCGGAAGAGCAGGAAGCCGCCGACCAGCGCGAGCGCGGAGCGCGCGTCGAAGAGCGCCTGGGTGCTACCCGACGTGCGGCCCGCTATCAGCACCATTACGCGCGAGCCGGCCGTCACCTCGGCATTGCGCGAGAGGATCAGGAAAGCGTTCCCCTCACTTTCCAGGCGCACCGTCCCGGCCCGCACGATGCCGGCTCCGCCCTGGCTGATGGTCACCTCACGAGCGTTGATCCGTCCCGCTCCGCCCTGTGAGAGCGACACCGTCGTGGCTTCGATCCGCGAAGCTCCGCCCTGCGAGAACTCGACGTGCTCGGCACGGATGACCGCATCGCGCGCGCCGGACCCGACCACCTGGTCGGCCGATGTGGCGGGAGGCTGTGAAGCCTCGCGGGCTGCCTCTTCGGCCGCCTGATCCTCCGCCGCCTTGAGCGGGGCGCCCACCTCGGTCGGTCCCTCCTGATCGGTCACGTCTGTCCTCCTCATCCCTTGTCGAGCCAGCCTAGCAGCCTGTTACCCACGGTCGTCACAGCTGATCGCGATCGAACACGGCGGCATAGACAGCCCGTGTCTCGCGAGCCACATCGGCCCACGTGCGTTGCTGGCCGGCGGCGCGCTGACGGGCTCGGCGCGTCACCTGACGGGCCACGGCACCGCCCTCCCAGATGACACGGATGGCGGTGGCCAATCGAGCCGGATCGCGCGGCTCGACGATGATGCCGGCCGCGCCGATGGTCTCGGGGATGGCTCCCACCCGAGTGCCGATGACCGGGATGCCCACGGCCAGCGCCTCGGACACGGCCAGCCCGGTGCCGTCGCTGAGGCCGGGCTGGATGTGCGCCACGGCGCCCGCCTGGAGAGCCGCCAGGTCGTGGACGTCGAGCTGCGGCGTCAAGCGGATGAGATCAGCCACGCCGGCCCGACGTGCGTTCCGAGCCACGGCCGGCGAGTCCTCATGGCCGTCCCCAGCGGCACCCGCCAGTACGACCACGGGCGGCCAGGGAGCTGCCTCACCACTTCTCGACCTCGCAGCGGACGCGTCTCCGGGCGCCGGCTCTGAAGGCGCCTGCTCGCGCAGAGCCGCCAGCGCCGCGAAGAGCGTCGTGAAGTCCTTGCGCGCGTCGTAGCGACCGGCAAAGACCAGGTAGCACGGCGGCAGGTCGAAGCGCACGCGTAGGGCGGCGGACCGCGCCGGATCGGCTGCGGCAGGGCTGAACGCGGGGTCGGCGGCCAGGGGCACGGTGGCGAGGCGCTCCTCGTGCAGGTGCAGCAGGCGCCGAGCCGCCTCGGACGCAGCACTGGAGGCGACGATGACGCGCGCCGCGTCGCGCAGGTTGCGGGCACGCAGCCGATGACCGAAGCGCGCGGCGGCCGTCGCTGCGTATCGCTCCGGCAGCTCCCAGGGAGCAAGGTCGAGGAGCGTCGCCACGACCGGCAGGCCCGACGCGATGGGCACCGCTCCACCCGCCGTGTGGTATAGCGTGCCGGCGGCGCCTGCTTCGTCCGCCCCGGCCGCGACACGGACCTCCGCGCCACGCAGCAGGAAGGAATCGAGCGTCAAGCCGGCCGACCGAAAGAGCCGCGAAGTGGGCGGTCGATGACGTCTTGCAGCGACCGGCAGGCCGGCGGCTTCGAGCGCCGCGGCCGGGTCGTCGCGGATGCCGCGTACCACGAACGCGAACGACTCCCCGGACACCGGCTCCGCCGCGAAGGCCTTCAGCAACCGATCGAGATAGGCCGCCGTGATGGGCGCCCGCTTTGGCTCCTGGAGGGGTCGCACGTCCATGAGGACGCGCACTCCGGGTGGCTCGTCCCCCTGCGGCGCGGACGCATCGCGCCGAGCCATCAGCTGGCGTCAGCCTCCGCCGACGCCGTCGTGGACGCCCCCGGTTCCGGCTCGGGCGCAGCCATCCGTGGCTGCGGGATCGGTCGCTGATCCTTCGGTGTGGCTGGGGCGGCGTGACCTCGGAACTCTTCCCAGCGCAGCAGCAGCACTACCAGCAGCGCCTCGACGATGATGCGCCGCGACATCTTGCTCTGGCCCTCTTCCCGGTCGGTGAAGATGATCGGCACTTCCACGATGCGCAGGCCGCGCCGATCGGCGAGGTAGGTCATCTCGATGGAGAACACGTAGCCCCCCGAGTGGAGTCGGTCCCAGGGCGTCGTGGCCAGCGCTTCACGCCGCCAGACCTTGTAGGCGCCGGTCAGGTCGTTGGTGCTCAGCCGGAGCACGGTCCGCGCGAAGAGCGATCCGCCGCGCGAGACCAGTCGTCTCAGAAGGCCCCAGTTCCGCACTCCGCCGCCTTTGACGTAGCGCGACCCGATGACGACATCGGCACCCTCCGGCGCAGCGGTGCCGGATCCGCCCTCCAGCGTTAGGAGCAGGGCCGGCAGGTAGCTGGGGTGATGGGACCAGTCGGCGTCCATCTGGACGATCCGCTCGGCTCCCGCGGCCAGCGCCACTGCGAAACCGTCCACGTATGCCTTGCCTAGCCCTTGCTTGCTCCAGCGATGACGGACCCGGATGCGGGCATCGGCGGCCGCCAGCTCGTCGGCCAGGCGCCCCGTGCCGTCAGGCGATGAGTCGTCCACCACGAGGAGCGTCGCCTCCGGGATCTGCTCGAGGATCGCCTCGGCGATGCCACGAAGATTGTCCGCTTCGTTGAAGGTAGGTAGCACCACCCAGGTCTGGGAGCCGAGCGGGTTCATCCGTGACAGTCTAGCCGTCCACGGCCCGTCTCCACGACGGCACCGACGGGTCCTGTCGCGCCCGATAGCTGGGCTCGCGTGCCCACCGGGACATGGAACGAGCCCGGCCCCGTGAGGCTCGGGCTCGTTCCGGATCGGCGCGTCGGTCGCCCGGCGCGATGTCTTACTGGAGGTCGAAGGTATAGACCTTCTCCTGCTTGCCGCCACCGGTATCGGTACCGATGATCTTGATCTGCACCGGTCCGGGCGTCCCGCCCGACTTGAAGGTGACGGTGAACTTGAACTTCTTGTCGGAGTACCTCACCGGGTAGCCGGTGTACATCGACAGGCCCGGCTGGCGGATCTCGATGCGCGGCCATCCGACCAGGGACTCGGCGCTCTTCATGGTGAAGGTGACCTTGCTCCCGGCCGTTCCGCTCCAGACGGGCGCGGTCACGTTGAAGGGCATCACTCGCACCGTCAGTCGGTGGCTGTAGGAGCCGGCGTCCGTGGTCGAGGTCACGATCGCCGTGTAGGTGCCGTCGGGGACGTAGTTCCCCAAGGCGTCCCGGCCGTCCCAGGCCATCGACTGGGGGCCGACGCCCATGGGCTGGTTCGTCACCAGAGCCCGCACCGGGAGCCCTGCCGCATCGACCACCAGCCACGAGAGGCTGGCGGCCTGCTCCAGGGAGACGGTGAGGTTGGTCGAGGCGCCGATGCTGTCGCCGTCACTAGCGAAGAAGAGGGCCGGCTTGGCCTTGGGCGACTTCATGGACTTCAAGACCTTGACCGAAGTAGAGACCTCAGAGCCGACGTTAGTGGCGCGATCCCTGGGCGTGACGGAGACCGAGTAGCGGCCCTCGTCAACGTACGCACCGCCGTCGTCCTTGCCGTCCCAGATAGTGGAGCCGGCGCCCCCTTCGGTCCAGCCGGCGAAGCTGCGGACATTCGTGCCGTTAGCGTCGCGGATGGCGTACCGAAGGTAGGCGGGCTCCGAGACCGAATGGTTCAGTGTCATGGTGTCGCTGATCCCGTCGCCGTTGGGCGTGAACACCGGCACCGAGTTCGCGTTCGCCGGCACGGTATCGCTGGCCTGCAAACCGGTCAGGCCGGTGACCTCGGGGGACACGGTGTCGTCCTCGTACCCGACCTCCGGGGCGTCGCCCCGCCAGGTGTCGGTGCTCATGGCCAGCTCGCCGCTGAGTGCTCGGTAGTAGTCCCTGGTCGACGGTGTGCTGCCGCGCGGGTCCAGCAGCATCTGGGCGCCGGGCGTTCGCGTGGACTGTGCATAGATGGGGCTCGTGCCGACCCAGCCGCTGGAGGAGTAGCCGGGCTTCGTGCTGTTGACGCGGAAGATGTCTTCCATGGTCATGCCCGGCGTCATCAGCTGGGCGGGATAATCGACGTACTGGTTGGGCCCGAGTGCGAACACCGCGCTGCCGCCCACTTCGTCGGCGAGGAACGCGGCCGCGAAGTTGTCCACCCGCTGGAGCGCGATGCTCTCCGTCGGGACGGGAGCACCAGGTTCGCCGTTGCCTGAGGTGTAGCAGGCGCGGTAGAGGACGGTGACGGCGTTGGGCGCCAGGCGCATGCTCGCGCGGATCATGTCGCCACCGTAGTAAGTGACGGATGACGAAGATCCGCCAGCCGTGAGGTTCAGGCCGAAGCCGTTCTTGCTGTTTTCCTGGAAAGGCGCATATGGGCTGGGCCAGCCGTTGCCATGCCCGTAGTAGACGACCAGGTTGGCGCCCTGCGTGGCGGTCTTGACCGCCGCCCAGGTCGCATAAGGGTGGAAGACACGTGTGACGGCCATCCCGGCCGCTTCGGCCTGAACAGCGAACTGCTCGCCCTGGGCCAGGTACTCGGCGGTGGCGCTATGGGTGGGACCCACGATGATGGCAGCCTTGATGGGGGCAGCGGACCCTTCCGCGGCCCGCGCGGTGGAGGTGAAGTTCCCCACCGTGGAGATGACAAGGACGGCGACGAGTGCCGCCGCGATGGTGGTGGTGC
>JBBSMF010000131.1:0-5076 GCA_038233295.1 Candidatus Limnocylindrales bacterium
AGCATGCGGAACTCGCCGTGCATTGGGATGAAGTGCTGCGGCCGGGTCAGGTTGAGCATCAGTTTCAGCTCTTCCTGACTGGCGTGGCCCGACACGTGGGCACGCTTGATGTCATGGTAGAAGACATTGGCGCCGGCCTTGAAGAGGTTGTCGATGGTTCGCCCGACGACCTCCTCGTTGCCCGGGATGGGGCTGGCGCTGACGATGACGGTGTCGCCCGGCTGCAGCTCCACCCAGCGATGGTCGCGGTTGGCCATGCGCGCCAGGCCGGCCATCGGCTCACCCTGAGCGCCGGTCGTGGCAATGACCAGCTTGGCATCGGGAATGTCGCGCAGGCGGTCCTTCTGGACGAGCTGGTCGGACGGGTACTTCAGGTAGCCCAGATCGGACGCGATGCGCACGTTCTGCTCCATTGACCGGCCGATGACCGTGACCTTGCGATCAAACGTCCCGGCAGCGTCAAAGACCTGCTGGATGCGCGCGATGTTGCTGGCGAAGGTGGCCACGATGACGCGTCCATCGAGGCCTTCCATGATGTCGCGGAAGACCTCACCGACGATCCGTTCGGAGGGCGTATAGCCCGGGCTCTCCGCGCGCGTCGAGTCGGACACCAGGCAGAGCACGCCCTCCTGCCCGAAACCGGCCAGGGCGTGGATGTCGGACATCTTGCCGTCGACTGGGGTGTGGTCGAACTTGAAGTCGCCTGTGTGGACGACCAGGCCGATCGGTGAGCGCAGGGCGATGCCCATCGCGTCGGGGATCGAGTGGCCGATCCTGAAGGCGGTGGCGCTGAACGCGCCCAGCTCGACAGTCTGACCCGGATCAAGCGCCAGGAGCGGGTTGTTGTTGAGCTTGTGCTCCTTGATCTTGCCGCCCAGCAGGCCTCGCGCGAGTGTCGAGGCGTAGATCGGCACGCCCGGGAAGTAGGGCAGAACGTAGGGCAGCCCGCCGACATGGTCCTCATGGGCGTGAGTGATCAGGAATGCCTTGACCTTCTCGCGTCTTTCGCGCAGATAGGTAACGTCGGGCACGACGAGGTCGATCCCGAACATCTCCTCCTCGGGGAACATCAGTCCGCAGTCGATTACGACGATCTCGTCGCCATACTCGTAGACGTACATGTTCTTGCCGATCTCGCCCACCCCGCCGAGGGGCAGGAGGCGCAGAATGTCAGACGGGTCACTTGGTTGGAATCGCGATTGATCGTTCATTTCACCGCCTTCAGAAGAGGCTCATCTGGTTCTCATCGGCCGGCTCGGCCGTAGCAGCGTCATTGGCAGCGGCGAGGACCGCCTCGAGATCGGCCGGGAGCGTCTCGCCGGCCGACTCGGAGCCGTCCGGGTCCGGCGTCTCATCTGCCGTTCCGACTGGCTGAACTTCTTTCTCTATGGGCATGCCGCCGGCGCGCGCGGCGCGCGCGGCGAGCAGCACGTCGGGTAAGCCGGCCATGTCGGCCCGCATGGTCTCGCGCAGGCTGTACTGGCGCAGGGCCGCCGCTGGGTGATACATCGCGTAGGCCGTTGCATCGCGCGCGCCGGTGGCCGGATCGATCGGCTGATGCGTGCCGTGCACGGCTCCGATGCGCGCGCCGGGCATGAACGTGCCGAGCGAGTAGCGGCCCAGGGTGACGACCACAGCCGGATCGAGAGCCTCCAGCTGGCGACGCAGGTAGGGCGCGCAGGCGGCAATCTCGTTCGGCTCCGGATCACGGTTGCCGGGCGGTCGGCACTTGACCACGTTGGTGATGAAAACCTCCTCGCGCTGCCAGCCGATGGCGCGCAGCAATTCGTTCAGAAGACCGCCTGCGGCACCGACGAACGGTCTTCCCTCGCGATCCTCGTTGAAGCCCGGGCCCTCGCCGACGAAGACAACCTCTGTCTCGGGATGGCCCTCACCGGGCACGGACTTGATCCGATGCGCCGACAGAGGGCAACGGGTGCAGACGGATACCTCGGCGGCTACTTGGTCGAGCGCCTGCCGTCTCTCATCCGGTGTCACGCGACCCGACAGGTCCAAGCGTAGTGCCCTCGCTTCAGAGCGCGCGATGTGGCGCGACTCGATCCAGGTATCCGACAGGGCACGGCCGCGATAATACACCGGCCAACCTGGCCAGGCGCATGGCCGTCGTGGGTAGTTGCAGCCCACGGTCACCGCGCACCGGGCGCTTGGACCGTGATTCTGGCCGGCCCGCCTGGCGGCGGGCCGTCCCCTGGTTTGTGAGGTTACGCGCGCGCTATGCGGGCGTCTTGGCCAAATGACGGGCCATTGCCGCCTTGCGCGACAGGTTGACGCGACCCTGGCGATCGACCTCGGTCACAACGACCATGATCTCGTCGCCAACGGACACGACATCCTCGACGGTCGGCACGTGGTAATCGGCCAACTCGCCAATGCGCACGAGGCCTTCCTTGCCGGGCAGGATCTCGACAAAGGCACCGAAGCCCATGATCCTCGTCACCTTGCCCAGGTACAGGCCGCCGACCTCAACGTCGCGCGTGATGCCCTCGATCATCTGGATCGCGGCGCGTGACTTATCGGCGTCAATGGCCGCGATCTCGACCGTGCCGTCATCCTCGACGTTGATCTCGGTCCCCGTGTCCTCCTGGATCTTGCGGATCGTGGCACCACCCTTGCCGATGATGTCGCGGATCTTCTCGGGGTTGATCTTGATCGTCGTGATGCGCGGCGCATAGGCGCTCATCTCGGTGCGCGCCTCGGGCATGACCGTCGTCATCCGCTCGAGGATGAACAGGCGTGCGGTGCGCGCCTTGGCCAGCCCGTCACGGATGATCTGCTCGTTGATGCCCGTGACCTTGATGTCCATCTGAAGTGCGGTGATGCCCTCGGATGTGCCGGTCACCTTGAAGTCCATGTCGCCGAAGGCGTCTTCCTTGCCCAGGATGTCGGTCAGGACGGTGAAGCGGTCACCCTCCGTTACGAGACCCATGGCAGCTCCGGCGACCGGTGCCTTGATGGGCACGCCGGCGTCCATGAGGGCCAGCGTGGATCCGCAGGTCGAGGCCATGGAGGTGGACCCGTTGGAGGTCACGCACTCCGAGACGACTCGGATGACATAGGGGAACTCCTCGTGGCTGGGCAGCACCGGGATGAGGGCCCGTTCCGCCAGCGCGCCGTGGCCGATCTCGCGCCGGCCCGGACCACGCATGAACTTGTTCTCGCCCGTGCTGTAGGGGGGCATGTTGTAGTGGTGGAGGTAGCGCTTGGACTCCTCCGGGCTGATGGTGTCGATACGCTGGACGTCCGACGAGGGGCCAAGCGTGGCGATGCTCAGCGCCTGCGTCTGGCCGCGGGTGAAGAGTGCCGATCCGTGGGCCCGCGGAAGCAGACCGACTTCGACCGAGATGGGTCGGATGGTGTCCGCATCGCGACCATCCATGCGCACGCCCTCGGAAAGGACGAGCTCACGGGCGACCTTCTTGTGCAGGAAGCCGGTCAGGCTCTTGGATAGGCCTGATGCGGCCTTGGCGCTGTCGAGCGCCTTGTCCGCGCTGGCGGCGTCGCCGTTGACGCGGGATCGGATCGACTCGGCGACCGCACCCTTGAAGGTGTCCGCCCGGGCGGGCAGCTCCCCGGCCAGATAGAGCAGCAGCTGCGCGGTGGCCTCGACATCCGGTCCGGCTCGGTGGTTGGGCTCCGTGCTCAGCTCGAAGAAGCGAGCGAGGTCGCCCAGCTTGAAGACGTCCTGATCGGGATAGGCGTCCCGCGCCAGGGCCAGCGTGTCGAAGCAGCGCTCGGAGTCGATCTTCGTGCCGTCGCTGAGGGCCGCGTGCAGGAAGGCCACGTCGAAGGAGACGTTGTGGCCGACCAGCAGGTCATCGCCGGCCCAGTCCAGGAAGGACCGCGCGGCGGCGGCGGGCGCGGGCTTGCCCTTCACATCCTTGTCGGTCAGGCCGTGGAGCTGGCGTCCGATGATGGGCGTACCGGGATCGACCAAGGTGCTGAAGCGGTCCGTGATGGCGCCGCCCTTGACGCGTGCCGCGGCGATCTCCACCACGGCGCCCAGCTTGGCGTCGCGGCTCGTCGTCTCGAGGTCGAAGACGACCATCGCGCGGTCATCCTTGACTGCGTCCAGGAAGGAGCTGACGGACTCCGTGCCCCGCTCGATGAAGGGCATGCGCTTGGGCTTGCCGACCTGCTCGCGCAGCTGGTCCTGGAGATCCAGGATCGGCGCCAGGGAGCGGTGGCCGAACATGATGGCCTCGGCCATCACCGACTCGGGCAGGATCTTGGCGCCGGCCTCGACCATCATGATCGCGTCGCGCGTCCCGGAGACGATCAGGTCGAGCTCCGAATCGGCCATCTGGCTGAAGAGCGGGTTGACCACGAACTCACCGCCGATGCGACCGACGCGGACCGAGGCGATGGGCCCCAGGAAGGGGATCTCGCTGATGGTCAGCGCAGCTGAGGCCGCGATGGTGCCCAGGATGTCGGGATTGTTCTCCTGGTCCGTCGACAAGACGGTCAGGACCGCCTGCACATCGTCCTTGTAGCCCTCGGGAAAGAGTGGCCGGATGGGGCGGTCAGTGAGCCGTGCCGCCAAGATGGCGCCTTCCGAAGGGCGGGATTCCCGCTTGATGAAGCCGCCGGGAATCTTGCCCGCGGCGTACATGCGCTCCTCGAAGTCGATCGTGAGCGGGAAGAAGTCCAGGCCCGGACGGGGGTCCGAGCGGTTGGCCGTGCCGAGCAGGAGCGTGTCTCCGTAACGGACGGTGACCGAGCCGCCGGCGAGCAGGGCCATGCGGCCCGTCTCGATGGTCATGGTGCGACCGCCGACCTCGGCTGAGAGAGTAGTTATTGCCATCGATCCTCCAATGTGGAGGGAGGATGGACCTCGCGCGCTGTTCCGCGGCCGTTCCCGATCGCGGTTGCTGGGCGTGCTACTTGGTATCGCGCGGCGGGCGCACCCGCCGGGGGGACGCGCTAGCGGCGCAGTCCGAGCCGACCGATGACGGTGCGATACCTGGCGTTGTCCTTGCGCATCAAGTACGCGAGGAGTCGGCGGCGCTGGCCAACGAGCTTGAGGAGGCCGCGACGGGAGTGATGATCCTTGGGATA
>JBBSMF010000132.1:0-5069 GCA_038233295.1 Candidatus Limnocylindrales bacterium
GCGCGGCTCGAAGGGCGGCCGTACCCACAGATCCAGCGGATCCACCGGCTGGACGTCGTAGTGGCCATAGACCAATACGGTCGGGGCGTCCTTCGCGTGGAGCCAATCGCCGTAGACCACCGGGTGGCCAGCGGTGGGCGAGACCTCCACGTTCTCCAGCCCGATGGCGCTCATGGCCTCGGCCAGGAAGTTCGCCGCTTCGGTCACGTCACTGGCATGCTCGCTGAGCGCTGAGATGCTGGGGATGCGCAGGAACGCCTGGTACTGGTCCAGGCGTTCCTTGGCCGTGCTCTCTAGATAGGACTCGATGGCGCCGATCGCGTCGCTCACCGGAGGGTCAAGCCGGCGAGGGCGACGGCGACGGCGTGGGCAGGCCGCTCGGCTTCTCCGGTCGAGGCTCCAGCTGCGGCAGCGGGCGAGCGGTCATGCCGCCGCCTTCGCCCGCTTCCTTGCGTGGATCGGGCCGGTCCGCGACCCTCGCCTCGAACGCCTCCTGCTCCACGGTCTCCTCCGCCACCAGCCGCTCGGCCAGCTGGATGAGGCGGTCCTTGTGCCGGGTCAGCACGTCCATCGCGCGGGCATAGGCCTTGTCGATGATGGCGCGGACCTCCTCATCGATCTGCTTGGCCACGTCGTCGGAGTAGTTGCGCTGCTCGCCCAGGTCGCGGCCCAGGAAGATCATCTCGTCGCGCTTCCCGAAGGCCAGGGGCCCGAGCTTGTCGCTCATGCCGAACTCCGTGACCATCCGGCGAGCCACGTTGGTGGCCTTCTCGATGTCGTTCGAGGAGCCGGTCGTGGTATCCCCGAAGATGAGCCGTTCGGCGGCGTTGCCTCCGAGCATGCCGGCGATCTTGTCCTCGAACTCGGCCCTGCTCTGCAGGTACCGGTCCTCCATGGGCAGGCCCATGGTGTAGCCCAGAGCCATGCCACGGCTGATGATGCTGACCTTGGACACCGGGTCGCACTTGGGCAGGATCCGCTGGACCATCGCGTGGCCGCCCTCGTGGTAGGCGATGATGGCCTTCTCGGCGTCGCTGATGACGCGGCTCTTGCGCTCCGGACCGGCCACCACGCGCTCCAGCGCCTCGCCGAACTCGGGAGTGGTGATGACCTTCTTGTTGCGCCGCGCGGCGAGGATGGCCGCCTCGTTGACGAGGTTGGCCAGGTCGGCACCCGAGAACCCCGGCGACTGGCGGGCGACGCCCTGGAGGTCGACCGACTTGTCGAGCGGCTTCCCCTTGCTGTGCACACGCAGGATCTCCAGGCGCCCCTTCATGTCGGGGCGGTCGAGGATGACCTGACGGTCGAAGCGACCGGGCCGCAGGAGCGCCGGATCGAGGACATCGGGGCGGTTGGTGGCGGCCACCACGATGACACCGGTGTTGGTATCGAAGCCGTCCATCTCGACCAGGATCTGGTTGAGCGTCTGCTCGCGCTCATCGTGAGACCCGCCCAGGCCCGCGCCACGCTGACGGCCGACCGCGTCGATCTCATCCACGAACACGATGCAGGGGCTGTTGCGCTTGGCCTGGTCGAAGAGGTCACGCACCCGCGACGCACCCACGCCCACGAACATCTCCACGAACTCGGAGCCGGAGATGCTGAAGAAGGGCACGCCCGCCTCGCCGGCCACGGCACGAGCGAGCAGGGTCTTGCCCGTCCCCGGGGGTCCCACGAGGAGCACACCGCGCGGGATGCGCGCTCCCAGCGAGTTGAACTTCTCGGGGTACTTCAGGAACTCCACCACTTCCTGGAGCTCCGTCTTGGCCTCATCCACGCCGGCCACGTCTGCGAAGGTGACCACGGTCTTGTTGCCCAGGAACATGCGGGCCCGGCTCTTGCCGAAGCTCATGGCCTGGTTGTTGGTGCCCTGCGCCTGGCGGAACATGAAGAAGATGAAGAAGCCGATGAGCAGGATGGGCAGGAAGGCGGTCAGGAGCAGGCCGATCCAGGCACCACCCTCGTCGGCGGGCATGGGTAAGACGGCGATACCCTCGGCCGGGCACTGCGCGCCGGGCTCCGCACAAACCTGGGTGATCACCTCGCTGACATCCGTCAGCGGGCTGGGAAGCTGGCTGCTGGCGATCACCGGCTGCCCGTTCTCGCCGACCTCGGTCGTGGTGATCTGAAGGCGATCACCCTTCACGACGACCTTGGTGACCTGACCCTCCTCGACGAGGGTCAGGAACGAACCCGCCACCCCGTAGTAGGGGATGGGCGGCATGGCGTTGCCCTGGAAGAGGAACGTGTAGAGGAGCGCCGCCGTGCCCACCACCAGGACGAGGGTGACAAGGCCGTTGCGTAGGAACCGATTGTTCAAGGGAAAGAGGCCTCCGGATCCGGCCCGACGCGGCTGCGCCGGCTGGGGTCGCAAGTATAGGACCGCGACGCCCCTACCCCTGGATACGGGACGGAGGTCCTGCCGGATGGCAAGGCGCAGGGGTTCGACTGGGACGATGGTGGCGGGGGTGGGATTCGAACCCACGACCGACGGCTTATGAGTCCGTAGCTCTGCCACTGAGCTACCCCGCCACGACCTGCGATTCTAGCGCATGCCTCGCACGGGGCTCAACCCGCGGGACTGACGCCGCCGCTCACTCGCTGAGGATGGGCAGCCCCGCCGCGGCCAGGATCGCCGCCGAGGCCCAGAGCAGCGCCCGTTCGAGTGCAGCGCCCGCGAGCAGCACCACAGACAGACCGATGGCCGTCGCCAGACCCGTCACGGCCGACAAGCGGCGCAGGGACCAGAGCTCTCGCGTGGCGACGGGTGCGTCGACGGCCTTGTGCAGCGCGCTCCCTCCGGTCAGGAAGGGCAGCGCCGCCAAGGCCACCACGAGGCCGTGCGGCCAGAGGCTGGGCAGTCCCGGCATGCAGGCCACGCCCACCGTCCAGGGTCGGTCGGTGCAGGCGCCCCAGGCCACCAGGATCGTCGCGAGAACGAGGCGCACGGGCAATGGAGGCGGACGCTGAGGTCGGCCGTCCGCCCCGCGTTCGATCCGACCGTGGCCAGCCAGCGCGCCCAGAGGTCCGGCGCCACGACCAGCGAGGCGACGCACACGGCTGCTGTGGCGCCCAGCGCGATGGACAGCGATCGCCACTCTCGTCGGATGGCGAACCAGAGCAGGCCCACGCCGGGGGTGACCTTGGTGAGCAGCACGCGGCGGCGCAGCGCGCCTTGCTCGGAAGGCAGGCGCCACCCGCGCCGAAGGGCGAGTCCCTGGAGGGACAGCCGCCCCAGCCCACCTGTCATCGGTCGTGCGCCCTCTTCCTCTCCCGTCGACGGTCGGCGCGATGCTACTTCCTGGAGCTCGTCCGATGCTCGCTAGACTTTGCCGGTGAAGACTCGTCGCGGTGAGTGAGTCGCCCGGCTGGAACGCCTGGGGGCCCATCGAGCCGGCACCAGCGACGGGTGGCCGGCGGCTGCCACCGGTCACCTTCGGAGGCATCCTGGAGATCACCGCGCGTCTAGCCCGACGGCACGCAGGGCTCCTGCTGCTGCTCGCCGTTCTGTTCCTGCTCCCCGCTTGGCTGCTCAACGCGGCGGCAGGACTTCAGCTGGTCACGGCCGTCCTCGATAACCTGGCTGTGCCGGTCGGGATGGAGCCGATCCCCCAGCCGGTCGCCTTCTCGCCGGGGCAGACACAACGCATCGCCGAGGCGGCGCTGGTCGTCTTCGTCACATCGCTGCTGGTCGGGTTGGCCGGCGCGGTGGCGGGTGCCGCCTTCAGCGACGTCGTGGAGAGCGACTACCGGGGTCTACGACCCTCGGTCCGCCACGCTGGGTCGCGAGCCCTGCGGCGTCTGCCGGCGATCGTGGGCACCGTCGTCATCAGCACGCTCGCGCTCGTGGGTCTCCTTCTGGGCGGGCTCATGATCGCCGTGCTCCTGGCTCTGCTGGGAGGCGTGGATCCTGGCGGAGGTGGCCTGGGCGTGTTCCTCGCGCTGATCGTCATCGTGGCGTTCGTGGCCGCCGCGCTCGTGATCTCCATCCGATGGGCTCTGGGCAGCGTCGTGGTCGCGCTGGAAGAGGCGGGTCCGCTGCGCGCGCTGGTCCGTTCCTGGCGCTTGACGGCCGGCTCGGCCTGGCGGACCTTGGGCATTGTGTTCCTGGTGACCCTCGCGGTGGCGGTCATCGGGGGACTGCTCAGCGAGATCCTGGGACTGGCCCTGGCGGATCTGGTCTTCGGCGAGTCCAGCCAGGCCGCCTTGCTGGTGCGTACCGTCATCGGGGCCTTGCTATCGGTCGCCTTCGCGCCGCTGCTTCCGCTGGCCCTGACGGTGCTGTACTTCGACCAGCGCGTCCGTCGCGAAGCCTTCGACCTGACTGACGGAAGAGAGGACGCCTAGCCGAAGAGCAGCTGGAGCCACTCATCGAGCGGCCGGGGCGCCGGCAGGTCCGGGGCACTACCGAGCGGCACGATGGCCTCGATCTGCGGTGTGCCTGCCTCCAGCGCGAAGGCCCGTTCGCCACGCTGACCCATGCCGAAGGCCCGCGCCTGGAGGCGCAGGAAAGCATCCGTCCGGATCAGGTCGATCTCCGCCCGGCCGCGTGCCGCGCGTTCCTCAAGAGCGGCGTTGTCGGCACGGACATCCTGGACTCGCTGGTTGGCCGCGCTCACGTCAGCCAGCGCGCTGCCGAAGACGAGCACCAGCCAAACGACCGCCAGAAGGCCGGCGCTGATGGCCGCCGACCGACGGGAGACCCAACCAGAGCGTGAGGTCGGCCCACGAGGCCGCACCGGGATCCCCTCTCCTTCGAGGGGCTGCTTCCGAGAGCCCTTCGGGGTCGTCTCGGAGCGTACCGCTGCCTGCTCACTCATGCCGGTCCAGCCTAGATGTGGGACGGCTGGCGTGTCAACAGTCAGCGGGGCTTGGCACAAGCTGGGCCCCAAGCCTCATCGGAGACACCGGGAGCTGATAGACTCGCATCCGAACAGAACGCATGTTCTATCTCGGAGCCTCCCATGCGACTCTATGCGCCTCTCGATACGCGTCAAGCGTTGGATCGCCTCCTCGACGATCCGGTCATCGGCGGAGCGGTGACGGCTCGGCGGACGCTACCCGCTCGA
>JBBSMF010000133.1:0-5041 GCA_038233295.1 Candidatus Limnocylindrales bacterium
AGGCCACTTCTGTGTCACGTACTGGCCGGGAGGCACGCGCTGCTTCTGATCGTCGGAGAGCTGGGGACGTGACATCAGGCGGTCGAGCATGATCGAGAGTGTACGCTCGACCTATGCTCCGCACGTTTGGTCTGGTGATGGCAGCCACGCTCCTGGCCTCGTGCGCTGCCGCGCCCACCACGCCCCTGGGCAGCCCCTCACCTTCGGGTGGTCGCGCGCCTACCGCCAGCCTGTCGCCCGGCGCCGACCCTTCCGGGGAGCCGGGCGCTCCATCCGTGGGGCCGAGCCCTTCCGTCGAGCCTTCCGCCTTCCACCCGCTGCCACGCGACCTGGTACTGGTGCCTGGACCAAACGATCCCAGCGCCAGCCTCACGGCCGACTCTGGCGCGGACGCTGAGCCCGGTAGGGTCGAGCCGTTCACGCTTCAGCACTGCGGACTCGGGTCGCCCTTCGACTTCGATGGCAGCCTCTGGGACCCGATCGCCGGTCACGATGGGGACGGTGCTCCGATCGACTCCGAGGAGGAGATCGGGGAGCTCATCAACCAGACCGAGGGCGAGGTCCTCCTGCTGGGCTCCGGTCAGGTGCAGTTCCGGACGCCGGCCGGCTCGATCATCCTGCTGACGCGCCACGTTGGTGCCAAGACCTACTTCCTCTGTGCCTAGGAGGAGGGGCCGCCCGCCCGGCCGCTACGTCTGGTCCAGCATCCGGTCTATGGCGCGCAGGATGAAGCGCGATGCCTCCGCGCTCTTGCCGCCCAGCTTCTGACCCTCGTCACGCTCCAATGCGGCACGCAGGTCGCCCAGCGCCTGGTCGATGAATGGCGTCCGCTGCAACGCGCCGGAGGCGAACGCCTCCTCCAGCCGCTTCACGGCGAGATGCGCGTTCTCCGTTGCGTGGCCCTTCGCCGCGATGGCCTCCCGGAAGCCGGCACGGGCGGCTTCCGCGCGTGCCCCGCTGCTCGCCACTCGGCCGGTCTCAGCGGCTGCCGGGCACGGCGGCGGTGTCGTCGGCTGTCTGGTCCGCCGCGAACCGCTGCAGCCACTCCGGCCGCAGCGCACCCATCTGGATCTCATCCCAGTACCGCCCGTCCCGCACCACCGCGTCACGTAGCCGGCCCTCGATGCGGAACCCGGCCTTCTCGTAGGACCGGATGGCACGGTCGTTGAAGCTGAAGACGCTGAGCCCCACGCGGTGTAGCCCCAGCCGCTCGAAGGCGTGAGCCAGCATCAGCGAGGCGGTCTCCGTCCCGTAGCCCTGACCCCAGACATCGCGCTCGCCGAGCGTGATGTGGAACAGCACGGAACCATTGTCCGGATCGAGGGAACTGAACGTGGTCAGCCCGATGAGCCTATCGGTGAGGCGGACGTGGATGGCATAGGCCACCGAATCGGGACCCAGCAGACGTGTCTGGAAGAAGCGCTCCACCTCCTCGCGCGGCATCTGCCGGGTCTGATAGCGGGTCAGCCGAGCGACCTCCGGGTCACGATACCAGCGCGACACGGCCGCCAGGTTCTCCGGTCGATGACGCCGCAGGACGACTCGGCGGCCGATGATCTCGCCCGGCTGCCAGTGCTCTCGCTCCACCACCATCTCATTCGCCATCGTCGCGGATGCTACCGCGCGCGACGGCTACCATCGGCGCCATGCGTCGCTGGGCGGACACTGCCGAGTCCATCGCGGCCACGCGCCGCACCTCGGAGAAGGTCGCCATCCTGGCCGCGTACCTGGCGACGTGCTCCTCGGAGGAGCTACCTACGGCGGCGGTGTTCATGGCCGGGCGGCCCTTTCCGGAGCGTGACCCACGGAGCACGGGCCTGGGTTGGTCGGCCATCGCGCGCGCCGCAGCAGCGGTCGCTGGCGTCGATCCTGGTGCGCTGTCGGCCCACTACGACCTCTCATCCGATCTGAGCCAGGCGGTCGGCGACCTCCTGGCCGAGGCGGGTCACCTGCCGGCCGATCCGGCGCCCACGGTGCCGGAGGTCGGTCTGGCCTTCGCGGCCATGGCCGAGGCGCGCGGTCCGGCCGCCAAGGCCGCCGTGCTGGAGGGACTCCTGCGCCGCTGCGATCCGTTCGTGGCCCGCCATGTGGTCAAAATCCTTTCCACGGAGCTGCGCATCGGCCTGCGGGAGGGCCATCTGGAGGCGGCCGTGGCGCGCGCCTTCGATAGGGAGCCGGCGGATGTCCAGTGGGCGGGGATGCTCACCGGGGACATCGGGCGGACCGCGGAGCTGGCCCGGGACGACCGGCTGGCGGAGGCGGAGCTGGTGCTGTTCCACCCCCTGAAGTCGATGCTCGCCTACCCGGCCGCGGACGAGGCGGAGGTCCTCACGCGGCTGGGCGCGCCGGTCTGGGTGGAGGACAAGTACGACGGCATCCGCGCCCAGCTCCACCGGCTCGACGGAGAGATGCGACTGTTCAGCCGTGACCTCAAGGACGTCAGCGTGCAGTTCCCGGAGATCCTGGCAGCTGGCGTGTCACTCCCCTGGGAGGGCATCCTGGACGGCGAGGTGCTGGCCTGGCGCGACGGCATCGCGTTGCCCTTCCTCCAGCTCCAGACGCGGCTCGGCCGCAAGGCGCCCAGTGCGCAGATCCAGGCGGAGGTGCCAGTGATCTACGTGGCCTTCGACGTGCTGGCCCTGGGTGCGGAGGGCGCTGCCGTCGAGCCGCTCCTGAGGCTTCCCCTGCGTGAGCGTCGGGCGCGCCTGGAGGGTCTGGGTCTGGCGACCACGCCGGGATTCGGGCTGGCCACGCTCGTCTCGGCCGCCGATGCGATCGAGCTGAGGGAAGTCTTCGGCGCCTCTCAGCAGCGCGGCAATGAGGGCCTCATGGTCAAGGATCCGGAGTCCATCTACTCGCCGGGCCGTCGGGGCTACGGCTGGCTCAAGCTGAAGCGGCCGCTGTCCACGCTGGACTGCGTCGTGGTCGGCGTGGAGGTGGGTCACGGGCGGCGTCACGGCGTGTTGTCCGACTACACCTTCGCGGTGCGCGACGATCGACCCGGCTCGGAGGGTCGCCTGGTGACCATCGGCAAGGCCTACAGCGGTCTCACTGACTTGGAGATCGCTGACATGACGCGCTGGTTCGAGGCACACACGATCAGCCGTCACGGGCGTTACCGGCTGGTGGAGCCGAGCGTCGTGGTGGAGATCGCCTTCGACGTCATCCACCGCTCCACGCGACACGCGTCGGGGTACGCGATGCGCTTCCCGCGCATCGCGCGCATCCGCTCCGACAAGGGTCCGCACGAGGCTGACCTGCTCTCCACCGTGGCGGCGCTTCACGAGCAGCTCCAGGCAGGCGGGCGATATCGTGTCCTGACCGCCGGCGAGGCGTAGAGTCAGGCTTATGGTCGACCCGTTCATGCCCGATGCCGAGAAGATCGCTGTGATCCGCGAGATGCTGCCGGCCACCGGTGCGGGCATCTACCTCGACACCGTCACGGCCGGTCCGTTCCCGGCGGAGACGGCCCGAGCCTTGGCCGAGGCTGACGAATGGGAGCTCCGCGTGGGCCGGACGGGCGCCGGTCGAGAGGAGGACGTGGCCCAGCGCGAGGACGAGGCGCGCGCGGTCCTTGCTGCGCTCGTACTGAGCGATCCGACCGCCATCGTCGTCACGCATGGCGTGGGGGAGGGGCAGGCCCAGCTGGCGCTGTCGTTGCCGCCTTCGGTGGGCGATCGCTGGATACAGGTGACCGGCGGCGATCCCTGCGCAGCAGCGGCTGTTCGGGGCGTCGCCGTGGCGCGCGGCGACATCGTGGTCGAGGTCGCACCGGCAGGCGCCCCGGAGCTGATGGAACCCGGCATCGGGCTGGTCGTGCTGCCTCATGTGGACGAGCGGACCGGCGCCGTACTGCCGGTCGCGGCGCTGGCTCGCCGTGCCCATGCCCGTGGCGCCCTGGTGCTCCTGGACGCGAGCGCATCGGCGGGGGCCATCCCCATCGATCCGACAGCGTTGGAGGTCGACGCGGTGGCCTTCCCGGTCCATCGTTGGTTGCTTGGTCCCGAGGGGGCAGGGGCGCTATGGATCGGTCCTCTGATCCGGGGGATGTTCGATCCATGGGCAGTGACGGAGCGCCTCGACAGGCCGCCTCGGCGCGCCACCCTCGGACTGGCACGCTCGTTGGGATGGCTTGAGATGTACGTCGGCCTGACCTGGGCCAACGAACGCACGATCATGCTGGCCCGGGCCCTGGCGGAGGCGCTCAGTGCCGTCGACGGTGTGGCCCTCCTGACACCCATCGATCGCATGGCCGGGATCGTGACCTTCCGCATCCGCGGATGGACCGTCGAGGAGGCGGTCGAGGAGCTGGGGCGGCGGATCTTCGCCATCATCGGTTCGGTGGAGGTGGACGGTGAGCCGGCGCTGAGGGCCAGCGTCGGCTGCTGGAACACGGAGGAGGAGCTGGCACGGCTAGCTGACAGCATCCGCGAGCTTGCGGCTCATACACCGGACACCATCCCGCGCCGGCCCAGCCTGGTCGTCCTTCGCGAGCCTCGCGTCGAGGCGGACGAGCCAGGCCGCGAATGACGCCCTCGCGTCAGCGAGGCTGGCTGGAGGTGCGCTGGCGCCAGGCCCGCAACCCGCCGCCGCCGGTCCTCCGCGCCGTCCTTGCCAACCTGGCAGTGGCGTCGGTGGGCGCTGTCCTGCTGCTGATCTATGAGCTCGCCGTCACGCGCGATGCATCCTTGCCCGGCGGCGATCTACGGACACCGCTGGTGGGCCTGTACGTGGCGGTGGTGGTGATCGCCGGTAGCTTCCTCACCTATCTTTGGGTGGAGCTGCCGACCGGCGCCCGCGGCGAACGCCGGCGCTCTGGCTGGGCGGCCATGCTGGGGCTGTTCGCAGCCCTGCCCATCTGTTACCTGGCGCTGGTGGTCACCTTTCAGATCGTCCGTCCGCTGCTGGGATAGCCAGGCGACCTCGCCCCGGGGGATACGCGGGTGGGGTGTAGCATCGGGGTCGACACGGGGGAGTAGCTCAACGGTCAGAGCGGTCGGCTTATATCCGGCTGGTTCCTGGTTCGAATCCAGGCTCCCCT
>JBBSMF010000134.1:0-5034 GCA_038233295.1 Candidatus Limnocylindrales bacterium
CCGGCTCGCGCAGGAAGCTCACTACCTCTGACTTCTCGCGCTCGTCGAAGCGCTCGATCGCCTCGGCCAGAGCCTTGGCATCGCCAGCCACGATGGGATCCAGCAGCTCCTCAGCACCCATCGGGCGCAGAAGGTCGGACACTAGCGATCGAGCAAGCCCCTCGAGACTCATCTCGTCGAGTGCCGCCACGAAGGAGGACGCGTCGGTCACGTCCGGACGCGCGACGATGAATGAAGGCAAGGCGTGAAAAGCGCCGGAAGCGGCTGCCCCAAAGCAGACCTCCATATCCTCGCGCAGTCCTTCGGGAAGGCTGGCTCGGGCACGCGTCAGCCACTTGGCATCCTCAGGGAGCAGATCCGCGTTCTCACCGGCCGCGACGTTGAGGCTGATCACGAAGTCGTAGGCGGTGCGGGCGTCGAAGGTGATCTCCGGCCGGCTCCCGCCGCCGCCCGAGAAGTCACGCACGATGGCACGGCCGGCGACCGGGGCAGCGGCGGCGCGAAGCCGTCGGTTCTCTGTCGTGGTGCGTACCATCTTTGCTCCCTAACGTGGGTTAGATACTTTTCTAACACGCGGGAGGTCGGACTGTCAAGTCGGGTACGCGGGCGCGCGGGCACCGGACACGGGCCGGGGCACGGTAGCGAGCCGAGGCGTTCCTGACATATGCGCATGGCGCTCGCGTTAGCCACGGCGCCGCGGAGGACTTCCTGTCAGATGCGCATGTCCACCGACTGCTGACCGTCCTCCCTGGCCCAACAGCCAGGAATCAGGGCTCAGCACGCCCCTTTGAGAGGTCCGTACCGCTCTGGTGCTGGCTAGTGCTGCTGTCATGCGCGGCTGTCATGGGGAAGGCCGGCTGAGCTTGGCCGAGGCAGCTCGTGCCGCATCGCGTGGCACGTCTGCTTGGGTCAAGGGCAGGGTCCGCACGGGTCCTCCCGTCGCAGATGGCACAATCGGCGTCGTGCCTGACGGCTCTCCGCCACTCTGAGCAGCGGGCGCGCTCGACCCACCACCCAACCCGCCAGGAAACCCGGAGGCCCGGTGCCAGCACGCGATCCTGATCTGCCCGTCGTCCGCTTCACGGAGCGCCGGCTCGACAACGGCCTGCGCGTCATCGTGGCGCCGGACCGGCTGGCGCCGGTGGTGGCCATCAACCTCTGGTATGCCGTCGGTTCGCGCAACGAGACGCCGGGCAAGACCGGCTTCGCGCATCTCTTCGAGCACTTCATGTTCCAGGGTTCGCGACACGTCACCAAGGCCGAGCACATGACCATCATCCAGAGCGCCGGCGGCGTCAACAACGCCACCACCTTCTTCGACCGGACCAACTACTTCGAGACGCTGCCCTCACACCAGCTCGAACTGGGGCTGTGGCTGGAGGCCGATCGGATGGCCACGCTGCTGGACGCGCTCAGCCAGGAGAACCTGGACAACCAGCGCGAGGTGGTCAAGAACGAGAAGCGCCAGAGCTATGACAACCGACCCTACGGATCGTTCTACGAGAAGCTCATGGCGGCCGTCTTTCCTGCCGGCCACCCGTACCACTCGACGCCCATCGGATCGATGGAGGACCTGGATGCAGCCAGCCTGGAGGACGTGACCGCATTCTTTCGGACCTGGTATGCGCCGGACAATGCGGTGCTGTCCATCGTCGGGGACGTGGATGAGGGGCCGGCCATGGAGGCCGCCGAGCGCTACTTCGGGGCGATTCCGGCTGCCGGAGGGTTCCCTACCTTCGAGGCGCCCGACTTTCCCCTGCGCATCGGCCGCGAGATCCGGGAGGTGGTGCCCGACGCCGTGCCCCTGGAGCGCGTCCACTTCGGGTTCCGGATGCCGCCCTTCGGCAGCGCCGAGTACGACGCCCTGGAGGTCGCCTCGCAGATCCTGGCCGGGGGCAAGGGCAGCCGGCTCCATCGTCGACTCGTCCGGGAGCAGCGTATCGCCCAGGACGTCACGGCCTTCGCGCTGCCGCTCGTGGGCGGCTCGACCATCTACGCCGGCTGGGTCACCGCCCGCCCGGAGAGCGACGCGGCGACCGTGGAAGCGGCCTATCTCGCGGAGCTTCAGCGGATGGTCGATGAGCCGGTCACAGACGACGAGCTGGCCCGGGCGCACGCGCTCATCGAGGCCTCCGAGCTCTCCGCCCTGGGCCGGGTGGACGAGATCGCCGACCGTCTCAGCATGTACGCCACCTACTTCGACCGGCCCGAGCTCATCAACGAACAACTGGGCCGGTACCTGGCGGTGGATGCCGCGGCCATCCAGAGGGCTGCGGCGGACGTCTTCCGAGCCGACAATCGTGCGGTCATCACGTATGTCCCCGCGGAGAGTCAGGAGGCGGCGGCATGAGCGACCCCCGACGCCCCGGTGATCCGGCTGACGACCGCCCGGCGGGCCCGCTGACCGATGCCCTGCTGATCGACGGGCCCGACGAGCCGGCTCTCATCGACTCGTCCGGCGATCCGGTCCTGCCCGAGGCGCCGCCCACCGCGACGGTCATCACCGAAGCGCCCGAAGCGCCCGAAGCGCTCGACGCGGCCCACCCGCCCGAGGCGCTCGACGCGCCCCACCCGCCCGAGGCGCGAGCCGCTGAAGCGCCACCCGCGGCTGAAGCGCCGCCGGCCGACCCGCTTGCGGTCCTCGACGTGCGACCCGCGCCGCGCGAGCCTCGCGACTACCACTTCCCCCGCTTCGAGCGTCACGTGCTAACCAACGGCCTGACCCTGCTCAGCGCCCACCTTCCCGGCCGGCCACTGCTCAACGCCCAGCTCGTCTTCCGCGGCGGCGCCAGCGTAGAGCCGCGCGACCGGTCCGGTGTCACCGTCCTCGCCGCCCGTGCTCTGACCGAAGGGACGGAGAAGCGCGATGCGATCGAGTTGATCGAGGCCACCGAGCGGCTGGGGGCAGACCTGGACGCCGAAGCAGGCTGGGACAGCCTGGTGGCGGGCATCAGCGTGCCACGCTCGCGCTTCGCACCGGCCCTGGAGCTGCTCGCCGAGGTCGTGCTGTCGCCGAGCTTCCCCGACGAGGAGGTCCTCCGCCTGCGCGATGAGCGCATCAACGACCTGATGCAGGCACGGGCCGAGCCGCGCCGTCGTATCGAGCGTGTCTTTCCCGAGACGATCTACGCGCCGGCCGGTGCCTATTCTCGACCGCTGGGCGGCACGGAGATGACCGTGCCGGGAGTCGATCGCGAAGCGGTCAGGGCTGCGTACTGGCGGCTGGCGGATCCCGGCTCGGCGGTCTTCGTCGTGGCCGGCGACCTCCAGGGCATCGCCCTGCGTGACCTCGTGGAGGAGCGGTTCGGCGGAAGGATGGAGGCCCAGCCGGTGGAGCGCGGCGTATCGGTGGAGGCTCACGCCGATGGTCCGCGCGTCGTGGTCGTGGACCGGCCCGGCTCGCCCCAGTCGGAGATCCGCATCGGGCACGTGGGCGTGCCTCGTTCCAACCCTGATTTCCACGCGCTGAGCGTGCTCAACACCATCCTCGGCGGACAGTTCGGCTCACGGCTGAACCAACTGCTGCGCGAGGACCGTGGCTACACCTACGGCGTGCACACCTCGTTCGACATGCGCCGAGGCGCAGGCCCCTTCGTGGTGCGCATGGCGGTCCAGTCCGAGGTCACCGTGCCTGCCATCACCGAGACGCTGGGGGAGCTGCGACGCATCGGCGAAGGGCCCGTCGAGCAGCACGAGCTGGACGAAGCACGGGACTACCTGGTGGGCGTCTTCCCACTGCGCTTCGAGGCCGCCCCGCAGGTGGCCACGGCCATCGCCGGCATCGCCATCCATGAGCTGCCGGACGACGAGCTGGATCGATACCGGCCGGCCATCGCGGCCATCTCCGCGGAGGACGTGCTGGCGGCGGCGCGTGCCCACGTGCGCCCGCAGGACGCGTCGGTGGTGGTGGTAGGCGACGCCAGCCAGTGGATCGAGGCCCTGCGTGGCGCCGGCATCGGCGATGTGACTGTCATCGAAGCGTGACGGTCAGGGCCCTCGCAGGCGATACAGTCGACCTTCGACCATGCGTTCGGGCGAATCAAGCTGGCGACGATCCAGCAACTCGAAGCGATCCTCTGGATACCGCTCATCGAGGATGCTCGTCTCATCCGCACGCGCGACGGCATATACGTGCGCGAAACCCCCGCTGCGCATGAGCGCCTCGACCTCGGTCGCGGCCGCCCCGCAGCCGATGCGGCTTACCCGCCTCGCCTGGGATGGGCCGAAGTAGGGGTAGAGCCGCTGATACGGACCGCCGCAGCGGTCATCGAGGAGGAGGGGCAGATCTTCGGGGAGGGAAAGCACCGCTTCGTTGGCGCCCCACTCCTGGACGTAGAGGGCCACTGGATCGCGAGGCAGTGCCGCGCTGTCAGCGATGGGACCGGTCAGCGTCACACCAGCCGAGCCCACCGCGGCCACCGCCAGGATCGCTGACGCGGCCGTTGCCCATCGCCCTGCCATCCGTGCCGGGAGCCACGGGACCAGCGCGAAGCTGAGCCCGAACAGGCCGAGCAGGAAGCGCGGTTCGTGGCGGGTCAAGAGCCACCAGGGCGGGAGGCTCACGATCAGCAGGATCGCCAGCAGGCTCAGCGGCCGGCGCCGGGCCCAGCGCCAGGCCATGATGATCCCGGGGATGATGGCCACGGCAAACACCGCGCCCAGGCCCGAGACATGGTTGTGGGGTTCGAGCAAGGGGTACAGCGGCCAGAAGAGCCCGTCAGGGACGTAGCGAGGGTCCTTGTCATCGCCCTCCGCCGAGGCGCCCAGTCCGAGGAGCGGGATGTCGACGGGATAGACCGGGTTGCCGTACAGCTCCAGTCCCCGCAGCCACCAGGGGCCGGCGGCCAGGAGGAAACCGCCGATGAGCAATAGCGCGACAAGCCGCCGGGAACGGGTCCTTGCCCGAGGTCTGTCGTCAGCCGAGCGCGGTGTGGCCACTTTTGCGCGTCGGTCACGTACCCAGGACAGCACGATGAACAGGGCGATGGCGGCGATGGCGGGCAGCAGCGCCAGCTTGGTGGCAGCCATGAGTCC
>JBBSMF010000135.1:0-4953 GCA_038233295.1 Candidatus Limnocylindrales bacterium
AGCCTGGACGCGCGGGTAGCGGCGCTGCGTGCCCACCAGAGTCAGATCAAGGAGCCCGAGAGTCTCGAGGCCCGCGTCAGGGAATGGGCCCGCGAAGCGGGGACGCTCATCGGAACGGAGGCTGCCGAGGCCTTTCGCATCGTCGAGTTGCCCTGACCTCCCGCCAGCGGCTCAGAGGGGTGCGATGGTAGATTCGTACCGAGCGACGACACGAGGCGCGACGCTGCCCCAGCGAGAGGCGTAGACCCCACTTGGCCATCGATCCCAACCAGGAATTCCTCGTTCAGCCTGTCAACGCTTCCTGGCTGCAGTGCAACATCGAGTGCCAGGAGGGTTGCCCCGTCGGCACGAACTGCCGCGGCTACCTCAATCTGGCCGCTGAGGGTCGCTTCGAGGAGGGCTACATCCTCGCCCGAGAGCCTAATCCCGTGGCGGCGATGTGTGCCTACGTCTGCTCGGCGCCGTGCGAGCGAGCCTGTCGCCGCGGCGATATCGACCGGCCGCTGGCCATCCGGGCCATGAAGCGCTTCCTCTTCGAGTGGCACCAGGCCTCCGGCATCCCGGACGACATGCCCGCCATCACGCCGCGCGACACCAGCGTGGCCGTGGTCGGTGCCGGACCGGCCGGCATCGCCGTGGCGCGGGAGCTGGCCGTGGCCGGCCATCAGGTCACGGTCTACGATGAGCTGCCCTACGCCGGCGGCACGATGCTCATCGGCGTCCCCGCCTTCCGCCTGCCGCGCGAGGCCATCGAGGCGGACGTGGCCCTCACCGAGCGCCTCGGCGTCACCTTCCGCTACGGCGTGCGCATCGGCCGGGAGATCACCTTCGAGGAGCTCCAGCAGCGCTACGACGCGATCGCCATCTGCGCCGGCGCGATGGACGCCGTGGGCCTGGATGTGCCGGGCGGAGACCTGGACGGCATCCAGTACGGCGTCGACTTCATGAAGAAGGCCAACCTGGGCGAGCCGCTGGTGGTGGGCAACGACGTGGTCATCATCGGTGGTGGCTACACGGCCATGGACTGCTCGCGCACCAGCCTGCGCCACGGGGCGCAGAACGTGACCATCGCCTATCGCCGCACGCGCTCGGAGCTGGTGGTGGACGAGGAGGAGCTGGGCGAGACCGAGCGCGAAGGCGTGAACATGGAGTTCCTGGCCAGCCCCATCGAGGTGCTGGGCGATGAGAGCGGCAAAGTGACGGGCATCCGCATGGTGCGCAACAAGCTTGGCGAGCCGGATGCCACCGGGCGTCGCGCGCCGGTACCGGTCGAGGGCACGGAGTTCGTGGTCAAGGCCGATACCGTCATCCCGGCCGTCAGCCAGTCCGCGGACAACACCTTTTTGCCCGTGGAGTCCGCCTTCGAGATCAACCGCGGCCGCGTGCGGGTCGATCCGGGCACCTACGCCACCAACGTCCGTGGCGTGTTCGCCTGCGGCGACTTCGTGACCGGACCCACGACCCTCATCGAGGCGGCCGGCCACGGCAAGAAGTGCGCCTACGCCATCGACCGCTACCTCTCCGGGCGCAGCACGGTGGACGTGGACGCCAACGTGCGCATCGTCTCGTCATCGCGCCACGAGATGCCCGAGTTCTACGACGTGCTGCCCCGCCAACACGTGCCCATGGTCCAGCTCGACGCGCGCATGCCCTCGGGCGACCCCAAGGTCAACTTCAACACGCCCGTGGAGAAGGGCTACTCAGCGGCAGAGGCGGTCACGGAGTCGACGCGCTGCCTGATGTGCAACTACAACATCTGGTTCGACCCCTTCCGCTGCACCCTCTGCGGCGCCTGCGCGGATGTCTGCCCGGAGGGCGTCATCCACATGATCGACATCAACCAGATGAAGTCGGAGGGCGCCCTGCCCGAGCTGGCGGAGGCCTACGGCTGGACCCAGGGCGCGGCCATGGTACTCGACGAGGAGCGCTGCATCCGCTGTGCGCTGTGCGTCAAGCGTTGCCCCTTCGACGCCATTACGATGGAGCGGTTCGAGCTCCAGGAGGTCAGCAGCGACGGCCGGCTCTACAAGGAGAGCTACCGGGACACCCAGCTGGGGCTGGCCGGCATAGGAAACCAGGAAGACGCGGGAGGCTACGCCCGGTGAGTTTCCTCGAACGGGTCGACCAGACCATCCGGCGCAGCGCGGCCTGGCGCTCGATCTTCCGCCAGCCCTACCCCGCCGACGAGCGGTCGCGGGCGCTGGCGGTGATGAACAACGTGTTCCTGCACATCCACCCGGTGCGGGTCCGCCAGCATGCCGTCAAGTTCGCCTACACCTTCTGCCTGGGCGGGCTCTCTTTCTTCCTCTTCCTGGTCCTGACCGTGACCGGCGTCTACCTGATGTTCTTCTACGTGCCATCGGAGACCCAGGCCTACACGGACATCCTGCGCCTCCAGGCCGAGGTGCCCTTCGGGCTCCTCACGCGGAACATCCATCGCTGGGCGGCTCACCTGATGGTGTTCTTCGTCTTCCTGCACATGATGCGGGTCTTCTACCACGGCGCCTACAAGCCGCCGCGCGAGTTCAACTGGGTGGTGGGAGTGGTGCTGCTCTTCCTGACCATCATGCTGTCCTTCACGGGCTATCTCCTGCCCTGGGACCAGATCGCCTATTGGGCGGTTACCATCGGCTCCAACATGGCCAGCTACGTGCCCGTCTTCAGCCGGCCCTCGCAGCTACTCATCTTCGGGGCCATCGAGGTGGGCCAGAACACGCTGCTGCGCTTCTACGTCCTGCACGTCATCCTGATGCCACTCGCTGCCGCCATCTTCCTGACCGTCCACTTCTGGCGGATCCGCAAGGACGGCGGCATCTCCGGGCCCCTGTAGACGACGAGGGACCAAACCGATGACCGACGACAAGCAAGGACGACTGCCGGCCGCCCCGGGGACACAGACCCCGGAGCGCCGTACGACGTTGCCCGCCGCTCCCCCCGAGCGGCGTACCACGGAGATCGACAAGCAGCGCGTGCCCATGGCCGCCAAGCCCTACCGGCTCCTGGCGCTGGTCAAGCAGGACGCCGTGGTGCGGGTCCAGAAGGAGCCCGACGACACGGTCATGACCTGGCCGCACCTGCTGGCCATCGAGTTCTTCGCGGCGGCCATGATCAGTGTCTTCCTCATCTTCATGGGCATCTTCATCAATGCGCCACTGGAGGAGCTGGCCAATCCCAACGTCACGCCGGCGGTGGCCAAGGCACCCTGGTATTTCGTGGGCCTGCAGGAGCTGCTGGGCTACTTCCATCCGACGGTGGCGGGCGTCCTCGCGCCTACCTTCATCCTGGTGGGAGCGGCGCTCCTGCCCTACATCGACCGAGGCCCGCGCGGCGACGGCGGGTCGTCGCGGCCCAGCGACCGCAAGGTGGGCGTGGTGCTCTTCTCCATGTTCCTGGCCGCTGGACTCGTGGTCACCTTCCTTGGCGCCTTCTTCCGCGGCCCAGGCTATGCCTGGACGCTGCCGTGGGAAGGTCTCTTCTTCGCTCTCTAGGAGGTACCTCAGGAGACGATGGGCAACTGGAAGCTGACTCGCTCGCAGGAACCGAAAGCGCTGACCCGCGAGGTGCTGGCCGAGATGCGCACGGGCCGCACGGCCGGGCTCTCCCGCCGCCAGCTGCTGCGCCGCACGTTGGGCGCCGGGGTCGGGCTGTGGCTGCTGGAGCTGGGCGGCGGCACGCTCGCCTTCCTGTGGCCCAATCTGTCGTCCGGTTTCGGCGCCACGGTCACGCTGGGCAACCTGGACGACGTCAGCGGCAGCCCCGCCGTGCAGGGTGTCAGCTTGAATGACGGTGCTCCGGCCTACTTCAGCGAGGCGCGCACCTTCGTCCAGCTCATCGATGCCAACCTCGGCTTCACCGAGGGAGCGAGCGCCGACGGTGAGGGCCTCGCGACGAACGTTCGCACCATGTACCAGCGCTGCCCGCACCTGGGCTGCAAGCCGAACTTCTGCACGAAGAACTTCTGGTTCGAGTGTCCCTGTCACGGCTCACGCTATGACCGGCTGGGCATCAAGATCCTGGAGCTGGGGCCGGCGCCCCGTGGCCTCGACCGGTTCGCTCACAGCGTGGAGAACGGCGTCCTGACGGTCGATACCAGCCGCATCACGCTAGGGCCGCTGCCGGTGGCCCTGGGCCAGCCCGGGCTGATCCCGCCTCGGTCACCGTCAAGCTGCATATGAGCGACGATCGCACCGGCCGGGAGCTGACCCCGCGGCCTGACGATGATGCCCATATCACGCCGGTCCCCGACCTCGCAGCGGGCGTCGAACGGTTCTCCGCGGGTGATCAGACGCACACGGTCGGGCTCACCGAGGAGCGCTCCGCACAGATCGTGCGCCAGAGCGGCAACGCCCGCAGCATCTCCATCCTGGCGGTGCTGGTGCTGGCGCTGTTCATCCCCATCTACTGGTTCTACGACATCGGCATCCCCGCCTTGGGCGCGGAGGGCCGCCTGGAGGCGGAAGCAAACGTGCAGTACGTCACGGACGTGAGCCGCGGCTACGCGCTCTACCTGGCCAACTGCGCTCGTTGCCACGGCCAGAACGGCCAGGGCGGGATCGGACCAGCGCTAAACGACCAGGCCAAGCTGTACAACGCGCTGACCCCGGACGGCGGGCCGGGCACCGGCCATCTCAATCCGGTCTATCTCCAGCGGGTGCTGGAAGTGGGTGGCCGCTACGTCTGCGGCGACCCCAACAGCCTGATGCCGGCCTGGCAGGCGCCCGCCGGTTCCCTCAACTACCGCGAGGTGGAGGAGCTCATCGCCTTCATCACCGCGAGCAGCGAGATCGAATTCGAGTACGACCCCGGGGCGGAAGGCGCCGAGGGCGCGGCTGTCGAAGGCGGTCCAAAGGGGGTGGAAGCGGGCCCGGTCATCGTCACTCCCTGGCGCGACGCGGGTTTCGAGCCGGAGCCCGGCGCGTCCCCGCCGCCCGCCTGCTGGCGGCGCCCCAGTGG
>JBBSMF010000136.1:0-4919 GCA_038233295.1 Candidatus Limnocylindrales bacterium
CGGCCGATATCGGTACGAAGCGCTCGTTGCAACCGCCGCTCGCGGAAGTCCAGGGAGACCAGCTCGACCTCGACACCGGCCAGCTCTCTTCCGGAGGGGACGACCCGAAGGCCTTCCACCTCGCTGGCAAGCTCCAACTCAGCCGCGGACTTGAGGCCCATGAGGAGGTCATACGACGACCCGTCGAGTTCATCACGATCGATGCCGAGGCCGCTCGTCGCATTGCCCTGTGGGTCAAGATCGACCACCAGGACGCGCTGGCCCGCCCCTGCCAGGTACGACGCGACGTTGACGACGGTCGTGGTCTTGCCGACACCGCCTTTCTGGTTCGCGCAGGCGACGATCTCGCCCACTCAGTGACCGGCTCGGTGTGCTTCCACGTGTCGTGGATTCTAGCCGAGACCCAGCTTCAGTGCGCGCCGCCAGGTGCCGCGCCACCGGTCTTCATCTTGACCGCATGGCCTTGTCCCGATCTTGATCCCGGTATCTACTGCGCATTGGCGGCTGGTGACATGAGGGGCGTGGTCCCAAGGAGGCAACGTTGCACGTGCAACGGCCCGCCTCGAGCTGTGTGCCCCCATGGGCAGGCCCGAGAATCTGGACCTGAGATGGCTCGACCGATGGCTCGACCGATGCCGCGCCCCGTTCGCCACGTTGCACGTGAAACAAGACTGGGATCGGTGCGATGCCCACTCTCGCCCCGCCCGCCCGACCGGGCGAGCACGGAGGGCGATCCTGGGGGCTGACTCTTCTTCGTCGGCGATCCGCACCGTCGCTGAAGCGGTCGTTGGACGCCTCTCTGCCGTCGGGTCCACGCGATCGTGGCGCCTGTCCAACCGGAAGACATGGCGATGGGGCCGGGTCAGCCCGGGATAAAAGGGCGTTAGCCCTGGGCTATACTGCCGCCAGGTGCTGAGGGGAGGTGCCACGCCAAAGGTCCGCCCCAGTGCGGAAGGGGGCATCCATCATGAGTATGCCCATCGCCGCGTTCGGCGCCCTGTTGGCCGCGCTTCTGGAGACCAGTGTCCTTTCCGAAGTCAGCATGTCCGGTGCCAAGCCAGACCTCGTCTTCGCTATGGGCATCGTTGTCGCGATGGTGGTCGGATTCGAGGAGTCCTTGGTATGGGCGTTGGTCGGGGGCCTGTTCGTGGACGCACTCACTGGACGTCCCCTCGGCGCAACGGCACTCGCCCTGCTCATCGTGGTAGGGATGGCCGCGCTGATCTCCCGCTTGACCGGCTCGCCCCGGTCCATGACGGTCGGGATAGCGGCGTTCGGCCTGACGTGGCTCTTCCAAGCCGCGCTGCTGGCTCTGTTGAGCGTCACGGCGGGCATCGGCATCGCCGGCATCCACATGCAGTCCTTCGTGGTCATCGCGGCATTGAACGGGGTCATCGCGGTCCTGGCCGTACAAGTGACGCGCATCGCATACCGTCGCTTCGGCGCGGCTGAACGCGTCGAATGGTGATCCCATGAAGGGCGCTTCCTTCGATGAGCCTGCACGACCGGCGAGACTGTGGCCGCGATTCGTGGTCTTCGCCCTGATCATCGCCCTCGTCGTCGCGACGCTCGGCCTTCGTCTCTTCACCCTTCAGATCGTCAGCGGCGGCTACTACGCGGGCTTGGCACGCGAGAACCGGATCCGGCTCCAACCACTGCGAGCGCCACGAGGCATCATCTTCGACCGTGCCGGCCGGCGGCTGGTCAACAACGTGGCTACGTTCGCAGTCAAGGCGCGCCCCGCGGACCTGCCCTTTAGTCAGCGACCAGCGGTCATCGAGCGGCTCGCGACACTCTTGGGCATGTCTGCGGTCGACATCACGGAAGCGTTCGACCGGGCGGCGGCCAACCGGTTCGAGCTGGCTAACGTGGCGCGCGGTGTTCCTGAGGAGGTGGCGCTGATCATCCGAGAGGAACATCTCGAGCTGCCTGGGATCGAAGTGGTCGTGGAGCCGCAGCGCCAGTACCCCTATGGCGACCTGGTGGCGCACGTGCTTGGTTTCACGGGCGCGGTGACGCCCGACGATCTCGCTAGCTTCGGCAGCCTCGGCTACCTGAACGACGACACCATCGGAAAGCAGGGCGTCGAAGCCACGTTCGAGGAAGCGCTTCGTGGAGAGTACGGCGTGGAGCAGGTCGAGGTGGATGCTCGTGGTGAGGAGATTCGCCAGCTCCGGACGCTTCAGCCTGCTCAGCCGGGCGACTCGCTGGAGCTGACGATCGACGTGGACGTCCAGCGCGATGCCGAGACCGCGCTCCGTTGGGCGATGGACAGGGTCGGCCTTGAGCGCGGCGTCTTCATGGCCATGAACCCCCAGACGGGAGAGATCCTGGCCATGGTCTCGCTGCCCGCCTACGACAACAATGCGTTCGCGGAGGGGATCTCGGCGTCGGAGTACCAGGAGCTCCTCAACGAGCCCGGTGGACCGCTTCGCAACCACGCCATCGTCGACCACGCGCCGCCCGGCTCGACGTACAAGCTGGTCACCGGTGCCGGCGGGCTGCAGGACGGCATCCTCACCGATAAGACCATCCTCCAGACTCGTCCCTATCTGAGCATCGGTCCCTACAAGTACTGGGACTGGAACCGGCAGGGTTTCGGACCCTTGAACATCTACGATGGCTTCGGTCACTCCAGCGGCACCTTCTTCTTCCAGATAGCAGGTGAGCTAGGCATCGACCGCCTGGCGTACTGGGCCAGCCAGTTCGGCTTCGGCGAAAGGACCGGCATCGACCTGCCTGGGGAGGTGCGCGGGGTCCTGCCCACCAACGACTGGAAGATGCGCCTGATGAATGAGCCCATCTATCCCGGCGAGGTCTACCAGGCCGGCATCGGTCAGGGCTACGACTCGTTTCCGCCCATCCAGGTGCTCAATGCCTACGCCGCGCTGGCCAACGGCGGAAAGCTGCTGAAGCCGCAGATCGTGCGCCGCATCCTGGGACCGGATGGCGAGGTGGTCGATGAGGTGGAGCCGGAGCTGATCCATGAGCTGGCCGTGGATGACGATGTCCTGCGCATCATGCGTAAGGCCGCGCGCCGCGTGGTGACCATCCGTCAGACGTACAACCTGGTCGATCTGCCCATCGTGGTGGCGGGTAAGACGGGTACTGCCGAGTTCGGCGTCCGTGACGACAAGGGCCGGCTCCCGTTCCACTCCTGGTTCGCCGGGTTCGTGCCCAAGGATCCCTGGAAGCGCGACAGCGATCCGAACGGCGTGGAGGCTGTGTCCCGCACCGACTCGGAGCTGGCGATCCTCGCCTTTGCCTACGACTCCCGTACGACCGGCAACGCCGCGACGGAGATCGCCAAGTACTTCCTGCAGATGCACTACGACCTGGACGTGGACCTGCGGCAGGACTGGATCCTGGAGCGGGACAACTTCTATGGTCAATGAGACGCTGGTGATCTGATGGGGACCATGCGCGTCCAGCCGAGCCGCCTCGGTTCGCTCGGATCACGGCCGGCGACCGGCACTTGGCACACATTCGATCTGCAACTGGCCTTCTATGCGCTGGCCCTGACCGTGGTCGGGCTGCTGATGGCCTATACGAGTAGCGGCGGCGCTCCGCTGGAAGCCGGCTCCATCTTCACGCGGGGCCTCATGTGGCTGGCCATCGCCATCGTGATGTTCACGGTGGCGGCTTCCATCGACTATCGCTGGCTCAAGACGCTGGCCTGGCCGGTGTACCTGGTCAACCTCGGCCTGCTGGTCCTCACGCTGATCGTCGGCAGTGGTGTCGGCGGTGTCTCGCGCTGGGTGAGCATCGGGCCACTCCAGTTCCAGTTCTCCGAGCTGGCCAAGATCCTTATGGCGGTCGTCCTGGCGAACTACCTGGCCAGCCGACAGGGGAAGATGAAGAGTCTCGCGACGACCGTGGGGGCGTTCCTGTTGGTGATGCCCGCCCTTGCCCTTGTGCTGATACAACCGGACCTGGGAACCTCGCTGGTCTTCGGGGCGATCCTGTTCGGGAGCCTCTTCCTATCCGGCGCCGGTCTGCGCTGGCTCCTGATCGCCGCAGCTGGCGTGGTGGCCATGGTGCCCATCGCCTGGACCTACGTCCTGGTGGACTACCAGAAGCGGCGCCTCATCTCGTTCCTCGATCCAGCCGCCGATCCCCAGAACTCGGGCTATCAGCTCATCCAGTCACAGATCGCGGTCGGGTCCGGCGGACTGTTCGGCAAGGGTCTGACCAATGGCTCACAGACGCAGCTCGACTACCTGCCGGTGTCCGCGACCGACTTCGTCGGCGCCACGCTGGCGGAAGAACTCGGCTTCGTGGGCGGTGTCGTGCTGCTGCTCCTCTTCGCCGCACTTCTCTGGCGGATACTCGTCGTCGGCTGGCGCTCCCGCGATCCGTTCGGTCTCGCCTTCGCCGCTGGCATGGCCTCCATGCTGCTCTTCCAGGTGATGGTCAATCTCGGGATGGTCCTGGGGATCATGCCCGTGACCGGCATCCCGTTGCCCTTCGTCACTCACGGCGGCGCGTCGCTCACGAGCTATGCAGTCGGTCTGGGTATCCTGCAGAGCATCGCCATGCGCCAGGGCCGTCCGGCCTGGTAGCAAGCTGACGGATCCGCGGCCTGCGGAGGCGCGAGCGCCCCTATGAGCCTGTGGGACGCTCGGACTCGGGTCGCGGCTCTCGGGCAGGGGTCCCTTCGGACTGCGGAGGCTCCTCTGGGCCTGGATGTTCGCCGTCCGGCACAGGTCGGGCTTCCGGCGCGCGGTGATGTTCGTCCGCGTCGGGTAGCCGGTCGCGGAAGGGCAGGAAATCCGGATCGTCGGGCGGTGGAACGGTGGGGTCGTGCTCGCTCAGGCGCCGGAAGAAGTAGCGGTAAAGGTCCCGGCCGGCGGCGGCCAGGGGCAGCGCGAAGATGGCGCCCAGCAGCCCCGCGATGGAGCCGCCCACGATGAGCGAAA